>NZ_CP007773.1:1544162-1852995 GCF_000816305.1 Campylobacter subantarcticus LMG 24377
CTTGTGTTTGCATTATTTTTTAGTGCATGCACAGGCTCTATGCAATCTTTCGTTCAAACTAGCAATGAAGGTATTTTCCTACATGCTAATAAAAATCAAAGTTTTTCTTTACACATCAATAATCCTTCAAAATTAAACACAAATTTAGAAGCCAAACTCACTCAAAAATTACAAAATTTAGGATTGGTTTTAGATAATACTCAAAGTGATTATAAAATTTATATCAATATAGTAGATTTTAAGAAATTTTCTTACGCACAAAGACTAATTGCTTCTAATGCAAGATTTTTTTATAATGACTTTGATAAAATAGATAATGTTTTTGAAATGGAAGTAGAAAATTACTATCTTTTGCAAGTTAATTTACAAATTAGCTCCAAAAACTCTACTCAAAGCACCTCGCTTTTAGCAAGAACTGCTTATCTTGGCAACATAGACAGAGCCAAAGAATCTTTAGAAGAAAAAATCACTAATCAAATAACAAGCTTTTTTTATATACACTAAAGATGGCATTTAAGCCATCTTTTTAAATATAACCATGATCAATCATTGCATCAGCTACTTTTTTAAAGCCTGCTATATTTGAACCTACTACTAAATTTCCTTCATGATTATAAGCTTTTGCACACTCGTATGAATTTTCAAAAATATTTTTCATAATCTTATGTAATTTTGCATCAACTTCCTCAAAACTCCATTGACACATACTTGCATTTTGTTGCATTTCAAGTTGAGAAGTCGCTACACCACCTGCATTAGCAGCCTTAGCCGGAGCAAATAAAAAGTCTTTTTGATTTAACATAAAATCAATCGCTTCAAGTGTGCTTGGCATATTAGCTCCCTCTGCTACCATACGACAGCCATTGTGATATAAGGTTTTAATATCTTCTAAATTTAACTCATTTTGCGTAGCACTTGGAAAAGCTATATCACAAGGTATGCTCCATACTCCATTGCAACCTTGTTTATACGCACTTTTTGGAGTAAAAATAGCACCTTTTTTAAGCACTGCATAATCACTCACTCTAGCTCTTTTTGCTTCTTTAATTTCTTTTAATAAATCTAAATCTATCCCATCTTTATCATAGACAAATCCATCACTATCGCTTATTGTAATAGCCTTTGCACCAAGTTGATGTAATTTTTCTATGGTATAAATTGCCACATTTCCGCTACCTGAGACTGCACACTCTTTTCCTTCTAATGCATTATTATATTTTGCTAGCATTTCTTGAGTAAAATACACACAGCCATATCCTGTTGCTTCTGTTCTTACTAAGCTTCCACCCCATGGAATTTTCTTTCCCGTTAAGGTTCCATCAAAATTAGAGCTAATTTTCTTATAAGCTCCAAACATATATCCAATTTCTCTAGCGCCAACCCCTATATCGCCTGCTGGCACATCAGTGCTTGCACCTATGATTTTTGAAAGCTCGGTCATAAAAGCTTGACAAAAACGCATAATTTCTGCTTCGCTTTTACCTTTAGGATCAAAATTTGCTCCTCCTTTAGCTCCTCCTATCATTAAACCTGTTAGAGAGTTTTTGAAAATTTGTTCAAAACCTAAAAATTTCAAAACATCTAAATCTACACTAGGATGAAATCTGATCCCACCTTTATAAGGTCCTAAACTAGAATTAAACTGCACTCTATAACCAAAATGTGTTTGAGCTTTACCTGCATCATCAATATATACTACTCTAAAAATAGTCGCTTTTTCAGGCATAACAATACGCTCTAATATAGCATGATCTTGATAAGTTTTGTTAGATTCAAGTAAAGGTTCTAAAGAATTTAACACCTCAGTTGCTGCCTGAAAAAAGATAGGTTGTCTTGGGGAAGTTGCTTGAATTTTTTCTAAGGTTTCATTGATATATTGTTTAGCTATACTCATAAATTGTCCTTTTTATAGTATCTTGCTGTTTGCATTGGCTAAAAATTTTTTTAGCGCCTTTTGCTCCTTTGTTCCTATTTTGTAGTAAATTAGCTTTAAGTATGCGCTAATTTCCTTTTGAGAAAGATTTCTTGATTTAGAATAATCTAGCAAAATATATTGTGGAATGAAAATTTTACTTTTTGTGAAATTTTTCATCATTTTTTTATAAATAGAAAAATTTTTAACACAAGAAAAGCGCGCAAAAACAAAAGGTAATTTTGTCTTTTCATACCATAATTCGCACAAATCAATATAATCTTTTGGATTTTGCAAATAAAGTTTTAAAGCCTTATCACCGATGATAACCTCCCCTTTTTGCTTTAAAACTTTTGCAAGAGCATTAGAAGTTGCAGAGCTTGCATCTTCTTTGCTTTGAGAATGTTTTTTCACTAAAACGCTTTTTACCTTTTTGCTTGCGCAAATTCCCACATTTAAGGTTTTGTATTTTTTTCTACGACTTTCAATACTTGAAATAATCGCTGCATCAATACGCCTAAAATACAAATGGCGATTTAGCTTACTAGGAACCCCTTTTTTGTATTCTGTAGTTTGCTTAACATAGCCAGGAAAAGCTGTTTTTTTAAGATAGATATGCAAAGGGAGTAAATTAAGATAATCTATCTTTCCAAAAACCATCTTAGCCTTTCTATGATTAAGTATTAGTATCCTATAAAAAAATATCTTAAATATAAATTAATTTAATTAAGAATATAATCAATACTAAAATTTATGTCAAAATTTAACATTTATTGTAAAAAATTATCTTATTACTTGATTTTATTAAATTAAAAATTAGAAATTGAAAAGTTAAATTGAAAGATTTAAAATAAAAATTAAGTTTTATTCAAAAAAATATTTTAAATAAAACTTAATATATAAAAATTATTGTAAAATTGCTAGATATTTTTGATAGTCAAATTCTTTCGCCAAAGCTACTCCATCTTCAACCGCAGCTTTTGCCACAGCAGCACTAACTACAGCTTTTACCCTACTATCAAATGGTTTTGGTATCACATAATCTCTACCAAAGCTAAGCTCTTCTACCCCATAAGCTTGTTTTACTTCATCAGTTACTTCAAGTTTAGCCAAATCAGCCAAGGCCTTAGCCGCCGCTATTTTCATGTTTTCGGTAATTTTAGTCGCTTTTACATCTAAAGCTCCTCTGAAAATAAAAGGAAAACCTAAAACATTGTTAATTTGATTTGGATAATCACTTCTTCCTGTTCCAACTATAGCATCATTTCTAACTCTTTTAACATCTTCAGGCATTACTTCAGGCACAGGATTAGCTAATGCAAAAATCACAGGATCTTTAGCCATACTTAAAATCATCTCATCATCTAAAATCTTAGGTGCACTTAAACCCAAAAACACATCAGCACCTTTTAAAGCTTCTCTTAAAGTACTATCTTTAGTATCGCTTACAAATTCTAGTTTATACTTATTTAAATCATCTCTTTGGGTATTAATCACACCTTTGCTATCTACCAAAACGATATTTTTAACCCCTAAATTTCTATACATTCTAGCACTTGCAATACCCGCTGCGCCAGCACCACTTACAACTACTTTAATATCTTCAAATTTCTTACCACTAATTTCCATAGCATTCATCAATCCTGCAGTAGAAATGATCGCGGTGCCATGTTGATCGTCATGCATTACAGGAATTCCAAGATCTTGCAAAGCAGCTTCAATCTCAAAGCATTTTGGCGCTGAAATATCTTCTAAGTTAATCCCTCCAAATGTAGGTGCCACAGCTTTACAAAAAGTAACAATTTCATCCACACTATGTGCATTAATCTCTAAATCATAAGCATTCACATTCGCAAATTTTTTAAACAAACACGCTTTACCTTCCATAACAGGTTTACTTGCGCTAGCTCCTATATTGCCAAGCCCCAAAACCGCACTTCCATCACTTATAATAGCAACCAAATTAGCTTTATTGGTGTATTTGTATGCTAAAGTCTCATCTTTTGCTATTTCAATACAAGGCTCAGCAACACCCGGGGAATACGCCAAAGATAAGTCATGAGCGCTATCCATAGGTTTTCTAGTGACAATATCTACTTTGCCACCTAAGTGGTATTCTAAAGCCTCTTCTTTTAAATTCATTATTTCTCCTTCATGTATTTGAGTAAATTCTCTATCCTAAGCTTAGCTTTTTGCACTCCTAAAAATTCTAATACTTCAAATATACTAGGGCTCACTGAGCTACCTGTAAGTGCAATACGTATAGCTTGAGCTAGATCTTTTAACTTAAGATTATTTTCTTCTAAGAATTGATTAGTTAATTCTTCAAATTCGCAAGCATTTTTTTGCTCATTTAAAACCATAGCGTATTTTTCCAAATAAGTTAAATTTGTTACATTAAGAAATTTATCTACAGCCTTTTGATCATATTCTTTTGGGTCATTTAGTAACACTTTAGCACTTTGAATGATATCATGTAAAGTTTTAGATCTCTCTCTTAATAGATCTAATAAAAACGGTGCTTTATCAAACTGACTTAAATCAAAACCAAGATCTTTTAGCTGTCTATTGATTTCTTCAAATGGTAAAGTTTTAATATAGTGAGCATTGAGCCATTCTAATTTTTTAAAGTTATAGCAAGATGCACTTTTGTTGATATGATTTGGATCAAAAAGTTCTTGCATAGTTTCTAAAGAGAAAATTTCATCATCGCCATGACTCCAACCAAGACGCACTAAAAAATTAAGCAAAGCCTGAGGTAAAATTCCCATATTTTTGTATTCCATTACATCGGTTGCACCATGACGTTTAGAAAGTTTTTTACCATCTTCTCCATGTATCATAGCCACATGATAAAATTGAGGAATTTTAAAGCCTAATGCTTCATAAAGAACGATTTGTTTTGGTGTATTTGACAAATGATCATCTCCTCTTATAACATCACTCACACCCATTAGCGCATCATCAATTACAACAGTTAGATTATAAATTGGACTACCATCACTTCTTGCAATTACAAAATCATCTAAAATATCTTTAGCCTTAAAACTAACCTCGCCTTTAATACCATCTATAAATTTAATCTCTCCACTTTGTGGTACTTTTATGCGCACCACAGGTTCAATACCACTTGGCGGAGTTCCTTTAAAATCTCTATATCTACCATCGTATTTTGGGCGCTCTTTAGCTGCTTCTTGCTTAGCTCTTAACTCATCAAGCTCTTCTTTGCTCATATAACAATAATAAGCCTTACCCTCATCTAATAATTTTTGAATGTATTTTTTATAAATATCAAATCTTTGAGATTGATACTCAATCATCCCATCATAATCAAGTCCACACCATTTAAATGCTTCTATAATAGCTTGCGTAGCTTCTTGTGAATTTCTTTTTAAATCCGTATCTTCAATACGCAATAAAAATTTACCCTTATTCTTTCTTGCATAAAGATAATTATATAAAGCCGTTCTAAGTCCTCCTATATGCAAATATCCTGTTGGAGAAGGAGCAAAACGTGTTGTGATTTCTTGCATATTTTTACCTTTTTTAAATTTTTATTGTTATAATGCTATATTTACACTTAAATAAAGGTTTTATATGAGAAAATTTTTAATATCTTGTTGTTTTGCTGCAAATATTTTATATGCTCAAACCCTTGGTGGTGTGGCAATGATAGTAGAAAATCAACCTGTTACTCTTTATGATATAGAACAAACCATGAAAGAATTAAAAACTAATGACAAGCAAAAAGCTATAGCATTTTTAGTAGATGATAAAGTTCAACAAAGTGAAGCTAAAAAGCTGGGAATTTATGTTAGCACTTTTGAACTCAATGAAAAATTAGCTCAAATAGCAAAAGGCAATAAAACCGACATTAATGGTTTGCAAGTAAAGATAGAAAAAGATGGTTTAAGTTTTGAAGTTTTTAAAAACAGAGTTAGAAAAGATCTTGAAAGAGAAAAACTTTATAGAAGCATAATGCAAAATGCAAAAATCAATATTGATGATGAAACACTAAAACATTTTTATGAAAGCAATCTTGATAAATTTAGCACTTTTTCTAACATCGACCTAGTGGTTTATAACTCTATTAATCCTGAACTTTTACAACAACTTGCACAAAACCCTATGTATAAAAATTCTCAAATTAAATCAAAAGCCATTAGTTTAAATGCAGCTAGTATAGATCCAAGATTACTTGCTTTATTAAATAATACCAAAATAGGAGAATTTACTCCAGTATTAAATGGAGAAAATGCTTATATTGTATACTTTATAAAAGAAAAATATGGCAAAAACCCTATTGAATTTGATTTAATTAAAGATCAAGTTAGCAATGTCTATACTCTAACTCAAAAAGAACAAGCCTTAAAAAATCATCTTGATAAAATAAGAGCAAATGCTCATATAGAAGAATTAAGATAGGTTAAAAACCTATCTTAATTAATGTCTTGAAAGATAATTTGTATCATAATTATTGTTAATAAAATCCGCATTATCCATCATAGCTAGGTGAAAATCTCTTGTTGTTTTAATTCCACCTACGATAAGTTCGTGTAACGCTATTTTCATTTTAGCTATAGCTGTGTTTCTATCTTCACCCCAAACGACTAATTTTCCTATCATAGAATCATAATAAGGAGGTACGCTATAATCTTGATAGCAGTGGCTTTCCATTCTTACATTGCGACCTGCAGGAGCTACATATTTTGTGATTTTACCTGGACATGGTAAAAAGGTTTTAGAATCTTCAGCAGTGATTCTACACTCTATAGAATGACCCTTAAGTTTGATTTCTTCTTGTTTTGGCAAAGGATACCCTTCAGCCACTTTAATCATCAACTCAATGATATCCACACCGCTTACCATTTCACTCACACAATGCTCAACCTGCAAACGTGTATTCATCTCTATAAAATAAAAATCTAAATTTTTATCCACTAAAAATTCAAAAGTACCTGCACCTTCATAATCAATCGCTTTAGCAGCTTTAACCGCTGTTTCATGAAGTCTTGCTCTTGTTTTTTCATCAAGTAAAATCGCAGGAGATTCTTCTATAAGCTTTTGATGGCGTCTTTGCATTGAACAATCTCTCTCGCCAAAATGAATCACATTACCAAAGCTATCTCCTATGATTTGCACTTCGATATGACGTGGGTTTTGAATGTACTTTTCCATATACATGGTGCCATCACCAAAAGCACTCATTGCTTCACTTTCTGCTGACCAATACGCTTTTTCTAAGTCTTTCTCATCTTCAACCACACGCATACCACGGCCACCACCACCTGCTGCTGCTTTTAAGATCACAGGATAACCTATTTCTTTAGCAAGTTTTTTTGCCGCTTCTACCCCACCTAAAGCTCCATCACTTCCTGGGATCACAGGCACACCTGCCCTTTGCATTACTTGCTTTGCTTTACTTTTATCACTCATTAGTGCCATAGCAGCTACTGAAGGACCTATGAATTTGATATTATGTTTTGCGCAAATTTCAACAAAATTTTGATTTTCACTTAAAAATCCATATCCTGGAAAAATCGCATCTGCTTCACTAATCTCTGCTGCGCTAATGATGGCAGGGATATTTAAGTAACTTTCTGAGCTTCTGGCATTTCCTATGCAAATACTCGCATCAGCATATTTTAAATACAAAGCATCTTTATCTGCAGTAGAATACACACAAATTGCTTTTTTTCCCATTTCTTTTACAGTTCTTAAAGCTCTTAATGCAATTTCTCCACGATTTGCTATTAAAACTTTTTTAATTTCCATTTTATAATTTCTCCACCACAAATAAAGGCATACCAAATTCTATAGGTTGACCATCTGCTACTAAAACTTCTACTATCCTACAATCATACTCTGCTTCGATTTCATTCATGATTTTCATCGCTTCAATAATTGCCATAGTGCTTCCTTTTTTAATAGTTTGACCTACTTTAGCAAAAGGTGCTGCACCTGGACTTGGAGCTTGATAAAAAGTACCTACCATAGGGCTGTTGATAGTTGGTTTATTGGAAGAATTTGAGCTTGTTTTAGTTTCATTTACTACATTTACATTAATTGGCTGTGGTGCTGGAGCAACAGGAGCTGGGGTTGGCAACTCACAACACATTTCCCTTTCAAGTTCTATTTCAAATCCATCTTGTTCTTTTATTTTAATCTTGCTTATATTTGCTTCTGCAAAAAGTTGCATTAGTTCTTTAATTTCTTCTTTTGTCATATATTCTCCTTATTTATAAGACTTAATTTATAATTATATATAAAAATACTAAAAATAACTTCAATTATTTATTTTTTACTTTTATTTTAAGATATAATTTAAAAATTCACTTTAATAATAAAAGGACAAAAATGGGCTTAAAAGCAGATAATTGGATCAAAAAAATGGCATTAGAACACAATATGATCGAGCCATTTTGCGAAGCAAATATAGGCAAAGGCATAGTAAGTTATGGGCTTTCAAGCTATGGGTATGATATAAGAGTTGGGAGAGAATTTAAGATTTTTACTAATGTAAATTCCACAGTTGTGGATCCAAAAAATTTCGTAGAAGAGAATGTAGTAGATTTTGTAGGCGACGTATGTATAGTGCCTGCTAATTCTTTCGCACTCGCAAGAACAGTTGAATACTTTAAAATGCCAAATGATGTTTTAGCCATTTGCCTTGGTAAAAGTACCTATGCAAGATGTGGGATTATAGTCAATGTAACCCCTTTTGAACCAGGTTTTGAAGGGCATATTACTATAGAAATTTCAAATACCACTCCATTACCTGCTAAAATTTATGCCAATGAGGGCATAGCACAAGTTTTATTTTTACAAGGCGATGAACCTTGCGATGTAACTTATGCAGATAAAAAGGGCAAATATCAAGCTCAAACAGGTATAACTTTACCAAGAATTTTAAAATAATTCAATTTTTAGACGATATAAAAAGTTATTGAATACTAGGAAATGAAGATGTTTAATGGAAAAAGTATTTTAATCACCGGTGGCACAGGAAGTTTTGGAAAGACTTACACCAAAACTTTGCTTCAAAAATACCAACCTAAAAAAATCATCATCTATTCACGCGATGAACTCAAGCAATTTGAAATGGCAAGAGAATTTAATGATACTTGCATGCGTTATTTTATTGGTGATGTAAGAGATAAAGAAAGACTAAGCATAGCTATGAAAGATGTTGATTTTGTCATTCATGCAGCTGCCATGAAACATGTACCAATTGCTGAATACAACCCAATGGAATGCATAAAAACCAATATCAATGGTGCACAAAATGTAATCGATGCATGTTTGGAAAACAATGTAGAAAAATGTATCGCACTTTCCACCGATAAAGCTTGTAATCCTATTAATTTATATGGTGCTACAAAGCTTGCAAGTGATAAGCTTTTTGTAGCAGCAAATAATATCGCAGGAAGTTCACATACTAAATTTAGCGTTACAAGATATGGTAATGTCGTAGGATCAAGAGGCTCTGTTATACCTTTTTTTAAAAAACTAATCAATGAGGGTGCAAAAGAGCTTCCTATCACTGATGAGAGAATGACAAGATTTTGGATATCTTTAGAATATGGAGTTAATTTTGTGCTAAATAACTTTGAATGTATGCATGGAGGAGAAATTTTCGTGCCAAAAATTCCTTCGATGAAAATCACTGATTTAGCTAAAACTATGGCGCCCAATTTAGCCCATAAAATCATAGGCATAAGAGCAGGTGAAAAACTACATGAGATTATGATTTCAAGTGATGATAGTCACTTAACTTATGAATTTAAAAATTATTATGCCATTAGTCCGAACATTCAATTTAATAATATAAACATCAACTTTAGCATTAATGCCAAAGGCGAAAAAGGTAAAAAAGTAGCTGATGGATTTTCTTATAGTTCTGATAATAACCCTTCATGGATTAGCCAAGAAGAACTTTTAAATATTATTGATCATACAAAGGTAGATTAACATGCTTACTTATTCTCATCAAAACATCGATGATCAAGATATACAAGTAGTTTGTGAAGCTTTAAAAGATGATTTTTTAACCGGTGGAAAAAAGATTGAAGAATTTGAACAAGCTCTTTGTGAATATGTAGGTGTAAAATATGCTTGTGTACTAAATTCAGCTACTTCTGCTTTACACCTTGCGTATTTATCTTTAGATGTAAAAGATAAAATCGTTTTAACCACCCCAATAACCTTTGCCGCAACTGCAAATGCAGCTTTAATGGCAGGTGCTAGAGTAGAGTTTATTGATATAAAAAGCGATGGGAATATTGATGAGAAAAAACTTGCTGCAAGATTAAATCAAGATAGCTCCAATATAGGAGCAATTTGCGTGGTTGATTTTGCAGGAAATAGCATAGAAATGGATGAAATCTTAACTCTAGCTAAACAATACCATATCCCACTCATTGATGATGCAAGTCATGCTCTAGGCGCTACTTATAAAGATCAAAAAGTAGGCTCTATGGCTGATTTAAGCATATTTTCCTTTCATCCTGTCAAGCCAATCACTACTTTTGAAGGTGGTGCAGTCGTTAGCAATGATGAGGAATTGATCTCAAAAATCAAGCTTTTAAGAAGTCATGGCATAGTCAAAAAAAGACTTTGGGATAGCGATATGCTTGAGTTAGGCTATAATTATCGTTTAAGCGATGTAGCTTGTGCTTTGGGTATAAATCAACTTAAAAAGCTTGACAATATACTAGAAAAAAGAGAAGTCATCACAAGTTTTTATGATAAAGAATTTGAAAAAAATCCTTATTTTAGTACGATCAAAATCAAAGATTATAAAAAAAGTTCAAGACATTTATATCCTATTTTACTTTATCCTGAGTTTTATTGTCAAAAAGAAATTATTTTTGAAAAATTATTAAATTTAGGCATAGGCGTGCAAGTACATTATAAGCCTACCTATGAGTTTAGTTACTATAAAAACTTATATGGAAAGTTATTTTTAGAAAATGCGGATAATTTTTACAAAGCTGAACTTAGTATACCTGCTCATCAAGAAATGAGTCTAAAAGATGCAAATTTTATAAAAGAAAATTTATTTAAAATTTTAGAAAATTCTAAAAAGGATTGTTAAAATGATGAAATTTAGTGGATATTGGGGGGGGGGATATGTATGAATTAGCTAAAAAACTTTTTCCAATTTGCAGAAGCATTACAGGAGTTGGTTTTAGAGCTAGTTTAAAAATACTTGATGATGCTATGGGGGGGGGTATATTAAAAATTCACTCCATAGCAAGTGGAAGCAAGGTATTTGACTGGGAAGTACCCGCTGAATGGGAGATAAACGATGCTTATATCATCACTCCAGATGGAGAGAAAATTTGTGATTTTAAGCAAAATAATTTACATGTATTAAATTATAGTGAAGGTATAAATGATGAAATCACGCTAGATAAGCTACAAGAACATTTATACTCTATAGAAGATTATCCAGATGCCATACCTTATGTAACTAGCTATTATAAAAAAAGATGGGGCTTTTGTATCAAACATGAAGATAGGGTTAAACTAAAAGAAGGAAAATATAAAGTTTTTATCAATGCAAAACACCATGAAAATGGGGTTTTAAACTATGCTGATTTTATAATATCTAGCACACAAAACAATAAAGAAGAAATTTTAATCTCTACTTATCTTTGTCATCCTTCCATGGCAAACAATGAACTAAGTGGTCCTGTGGTAGCTACGTTTTTAGCTAAATGGCTTTTAGAACTCAAAGAAAGAAAATATAATTACCGTTTTGTTTTTATTCCTGAAACTATAGGGAGTATAGTTTATCTTAGTAAGCATTTAGAGCACCTACAAAAATACACCAAAGCAGGTTTTGTGCTCTCTTGCATAGGTGATGATAATGCCTACTCACTCATACACACTCCAAGTGAAACTACCCTAGCTGATAAAGTAGCACTCTATACTCTAAAAAATAAAGAAAATTTTAAAAGATTTTCCTTTATAGATAGAGGATCTGATGAAAGACAATATTGCTCTCCTTTGGTAAATTTACCTGTGGTTTGCATATGCAGGACTAGATTTGGTGATTATAAAGAATACCATACTAGTAAAGATGATTTAAATTTCATCAGTGAAGAGGGGCTACAGGGTGGTTTAAAAGCTATGCAAGAAATCATTATGAATTTAGAGGTTAATGAAATTTATCAAAATACGATATTTTGCGAACCCAATTTAGGCAAAAGAGACTTATACCATACCATCAACACCTCATCAACTAACGACATACCAATATCATGTAATTTTTTAGCATATTGCGATGGTAAAAATGATATTTTAGATATAGCTGATAAATTAAATTTACAAGGTTATGAAATAAAAGAATTAATAGAAAAATTAAAAGAAAATGAGCTTATAATATGAAATACTTTTTAGAGCACAATGATAAAAAATACTCAAATTTTGATTTAATAAAAGCTTTTGAAAATTTAGGCATTAAAAAAGGTGATATTTTATGCGTGCATACAGAATTATTTAATTTTGGTATGCCTTTGCTTAAAAAAAATGAATTTTTGCAAACTATTTTGAACTGTTTTTTTGAAGTAATAGGAAAAGAAGGTACACTCATAATGCCAACTTTTACCTATAGCTTTTGTAAAAATGAAGTTTATGATAAATTAAACTCTCCTACAAAAATGGGTGCTTTAAATGAATATTTTCGCAAATGGGGGGGGGTAAAACGCACCAATGATCCTATCTTTTCTTTTGCCATAAAAGGAGCCAAAGAAGAATTGTTTTTAAAAGACACTACAAGTTGTTTTGGTGAAAATTGTGTGTATGATGTTTTAATAAAAGAAAATGGAAAATATATACTTTTTGGAAGCACTACAGGACACACTCTAACTCATTATATCGAAGAAGAATATCAAGTAGATTATAGATATTTTAAAGATTTTTACGGAAAAATAATAGATGAACAAAACAGAAAGCATGATAAAAAAATAAAATTTTATGTTAGACATTTAGATAAAAAATCTTTACCAAATGTCGATAATATAAACTATATTACTAAAAAAACAAAAAATTTTATATACGAAAATTTTGGTGGTGCGACTATATGTTTATTTCATACAAAAGAATACAAAGAAGCGATAAAAAATGCTCTTGATGAAGATAAAAATATTTTTATATTACAGGATTAATCATGGAAAATAAATTTTATGAAATTTTAGAAAATATACTAGAAGTAAAAGTCAATGAAAATTCGAATTTAAGTATGCAAAATTGTAAAAATTGGACTTCTTTAAATCATATTGATATAATCATGAGCTTAGAAGAAGAATTTGAAATCAAATTTAGTAAAGATGAATTAAGTCAGCTAAAATCACAAAATGAACTTTTGCAAGCTATTAAGGAGAAATTATGCTAGAAAATACAAAAGAATTATTTAAGCTAATAGAAGAAAAAAATCCACTACACAAAAAATGTTTAGATGGATTACAACTCTCTAAAGAAGAATATGAAGATTTAGAAAAGCTTATTATTTATTACAAAGATACACTAAATATTACTTTAGAAGAACAAGCTCAAAGCTATATAGTTGTATTAAATGATACTTTAGAAGAAACTAGATATTTTATAGAATTTGGAAAATATAGATATAGCACCTTAGCAGAAGTAGAAAATATGGTATATTTTAATGAAAACTATATGAAGCAATACATGGTGGGTCTTGCCATATCTTCTTTTATATGGAATGCTCATATTGAGGTTAGAAGATATTTTGCTAAGTATATAGATGAAAAACAAAATCAAAAAAGCACCTATCTTGAAATAGGTCCAGGACATGGTGAGTTTTTTGTTAAAGCCCTAAGAAGTCAAAAATTTAAAGAATATTTTGGCATCGATATATCTCCTATAAGTTGTCAAATGAGCAAAGATATGGTAGAAAATCAGTTTGGTCAAATAAATACTAAATGTGAATTTATATGTAAAGATTTTACCAAATGTGAGTTTAACAACAAAGCTGATTTGGTAGTAATGGGAGAGGTTTTAGAGCATGTTGAACAGCCTTTACAATTTATGAAAGATGTAAAAGCTTTGTTAAGTGATAATGGAGAAATCTTTGCGACTATACCTATCAATGCTCCTGCGATTGATCATATTTATTTATTTTCTCATCCTGATGAAGTTAAAGAATTACTTAATAAAGCAGGATTAAAAATCAAAGAATGTGAATATTTTATGGCAAATAATTATTCTTTAGAAAAAGCTTTAAAAACTAAAAATGCCATAGTTATGGCTGTAGTATTGCAAAAGGCTTAATGTGAATTACATAAAAGATTTGTTTGATCTAATATCCACTGAAAATCCAATGCATGCAAAATATTTAAATAAAATTACATTTTCAAAAGAAGATGAAATAGAATTTAATAATTTAATAACATATTATCTAAAAAATAATATAAGCTTAAAAGAGCAATGTGAGTGTTATTTGACCATATTAAATGATACCTTAGAAGAAACAAAATATTTTATAGAACATGGCAAATATAGATATGAAAGTTTTGAACAAATCAAAGATAAAGTGTATTTTAATAAAGCCTATATGAAAAAATATATGATAGGCTTAGCTCTTTCATCTTATATATGGATAGCTCATATAAAGGTTAGAAAATATTTTGAAAATTATATAAAATCAATAAATAAAAAAGAACTTTATTTTGAAATAGGTCCAGGACATGGGGAATTTTTCACCAAAGCTGTAAAAAGTTTAAAATTTAAAAATTATATAGGCTTAGACTTATCTCCAACTAGCTGTGAGCTTACAAAAAATATGGTCGAATATCAAGTGAAAACTCTTATAAATAAATGCAAATTTTTATGTGAGGATTTTTTTAATTTTAATTTTGACAAAAAAGCCGACTTAATAGTAATGGGAGAAGTTTTAGAGCATGTAGAAAAACCTTTAGAATTTTTAAAAAGAGCTAAAGATTTGTTAAGTGATGGTGGAGAAATTTTTGCAACTATACCTATAAATGCTCCTGCTATTGATCATATATACTTATTTTCTCATCCTGATGAAATTTTTGATATGGCAAAAAAAGCTGATTTAAAAATAAAAAATTATAAATGCTTTATGGCTAATGATTATTCTTTAGAAAAAGCTTTGAAATTTAAAAATGCCATAACTATGGCTGTAGTGTTTAAAAAATGAATCTAAACTTACCAATACATCATATAGGCGTAGCTTGTAAAAATTTAGAAAAAGAAAGAGAAATTTTTTATAAACTAGGTTTTATCAAAGAAGCAGATTTTATAGATGAAAGGCAAGGAGTTAAAGGGGAGTTTATAATACCAAAAGATAATAATTTTCCACAATATCGCTTTGAACTTTTATCCAATTTAAATGAAAAAGGTGTTTTAGATAATTATTTAAAAAATAAAATCAAAATGTATCATATAGCTTATGAAAGTGAAAATATACAAAAAGATTTGGATATATTATCTATGGGGGGGGGGATTTTGGTAGTAGATATAATGGAAGCTAGTTATTTTGCTAAGCTTTGTTTTGTTATGATGAATAATAATTTATTAATAGAATTAGTGGAATTAAAATGAAGCTTTTTTCGCCAAATTTAAAAAGAAATGATTTAATAAAACTTAGCAAAGAAAATAATTTTCAAAGTATAAAGATAAATGTTTTTAGAAATCATTCCTTTGAAGTTATATCAAGCATTATAAATGCATTTTTAGCTTTTAGTGATCTTAAAGCTGAATTTAATATAAGCTCTTATGATGATAGTTTAAATTTTGATGATTATAAAGATGCGAAAATCAATATCATATTTTTAGATTTAAACAATTACAAAAACAATATAGACGATTTTATAAAAGAAAAAATACAAGAATTATCAAATCTTAGTAAAGCACCTATAATAACACTTTTACTAGGCAAAACTTCCTTAAAAGAATATGATATTTATGAAATTTTAAAGCCCTTTGTTAATAAAAAATTAATTATAGATGAGAGTAATTTTGAAATAAATGCAAGCAGATTAAGCAATAAAGCTTGTATAAGCTTGGCACAAATTTTAGGCCTTAGCATAATACCTTCCCTTTTAAAACCAAAACTAAAAGCTATAATAACAGATCTTGACAATACCTTATATGGTGGAATTTTAGGCGAAGATGGAATAAATAATTTAAAATTAAATCAAAATCACAAAAATTTACAAAACGATCTTTTAAATTTAAAAAATCAAGGAATTTTACTGGCCATATGCTCTAAAAATGATGAAAAAGATGTAAAAAATCTATTTAAAAAAAGAAAAGATTTTCCTTTAAAAATAGATGATTTTGCGCTTATAAAAGCAAATTGGCAAGGCAAAGATGAAAATATAAAAGAAATTATAAAATTTTTTAACATAGGCTTTGATAGTGTTTTATTTATAGATGATAACATAGCAGAAATTGAAAATGTAAGATATTTAGGTATAAAAACTTTATTAGCAAATGAAGAAAGTTATTTTGCGTTAAAACTTTTTCCTGGACTTTTAAAAATAAAATTAAGCAAAGAAGATGAACTAAGAAATGCTGACATAAAAGCAAATTTACAAAGACAAGAGCTAAGCAAACTAAACCAAAAAGATTATTTTGAAAACTTACAAATTCGTTTAAAATTTGAAATAAACAACGCACAAAACTTAGAAAGAATAAGCCAACTTTTAAATAAAACCAATCAATTTATATCAAATTATTCTCGTATGAGTTTAAAAGAATGTGAAGATTTTATACAAGAAAATGCTATTTTAACTATAGCTATGAGTGATAAATTAAGCGATAGTGGCATAATAGCCATTTTTATAGCTTGCAAAAATAATGATGATTTAATAATAAAAGATCTTTGCATAAGTTGCAGAGCCTTAGGAAGAAAACTTGAAAAAGTTATGCTATATAAGGCCATAGAGCTACTTCATCTGCATTTTAATACAAATGAATGCATTTTGTATTTTCAAAAAGGAGAAAGAAATAAACCTTTTTTAGATTTTCTATACAGTCTAAATGCTAATATAAAAGAAAATTTTGCCCTAATCCAAAAGGAAATGATAAACTACGAAGGACTTACAATTGAAAGCTAGTTTTAATAATGCCAAAATATCAGGGATAAGCGTTTGCGTACCTAATCAACACATCAACATAGATGATTGTCTAGAAAATATCTTTCAAGGCGACAATAAAATGCTAAAAAGAATGAAAAAAATTACAGGCATACAAGAAAGATTTGTCGCCGATGAAAATATTAGCACAACAGATTTAGCCTATGAAGCAAGCGTGAATTTATTTAAAATGCTCGATTTTGATAAAAATAATCTTGATATGGTGATTTTTGTAACCCAAACACCTGATTTTTTTATGCCATCTTGTGCAAACTATCTTCACAAAAGATTAAATTTAAATCCTTGCACCATAGCTTTTGATATAAATCAAGCATGTTCGGGGTATTTATATGGCTTATTTGTAGCTTTTTCTTTTTTAGAAAATCAAAGTGCAAAAAATATTTTATTAATTTGTGGTGATACTTTAAGCAAAACCATAAACCCTTTAAATGCAAATTTAGCACCAATTTTTGGTGATGGAGTAAGCGCAACACTCATAAACTGTGCAAATGAAAAATCTTTCTTTAAACTTTACTCTAGCGGAGAGGGTTTTGATAAACTCATCATACCCAATAGAGCTTTTGCTAAATTTGATGAAAACAAAAGTTCCAATAAAGAAATATTCCAAACCAACGAATACAGAAACTTAGATGAACTTTACATGGATGGGGCTGAAATTTTCAACCAAGCGCTTCATCTTGAAAGTCAATGTATAAAAGAAATGCTTCAATTGTGTGAAAAAAGCAAAGACGAAATTGACTACTTCTTATTGCACCAGTCTAACCAATTTTTAATAGACTCTATTATTAATGACTTAAACCTTGATAGTGCAAAAACACCGAATTTTTTAATGTCAAAATATGCTAATTTAAGCGCATGCTCTTTGCCAGCTTTACTTTGCGAAATGCAAAAAAATGATTTTAATGCGATTTTAAGTGCTTTTGGGGCTGGCTATGCTTGGGGGAGTGCTTATATCAATTTTGATAAAGATTTTAAAACTGATACAATTTCAATTTATAAAGGAGATAAAAATGACTAAAGAACAATTGTTAGAAGCTATTAGTGAGGCTATGCATATGGATGAAACACTAAAAGAAGATATGATCTTAGATGATATTGATGAATGGGACAGCTTAGCTTTTGTATCTATCATGGTATTATTTAAAAACTCACTTGGCAAGCAAATTAATGGCGATGATCTTAAAAAATGTGAAAAAGTAAGTGATCTTTTAGCTTTAGCAAAATTATAATTTTTAGAGATTATTATTTAATCTCTAATTTTATTTGATTATTCTCTTCCTTAAAAATATAGACTAAATCATCACATTTGTAAGAAATTTCTTTTTTACAAATTTTATCTTTTAAAGGTTCTTTTAAAATTTGTGATAAATGTTTTTTGATGAGCAACTTCATAGGTATTCCCATACCATGATTTAAATTTTTAATAAACTTACCATCAACTTGTTGACTATCTGTGATTTTTACAAATTCAACATCAAATCCATATTTTTTTAAAGTATCAACATATTCTTCTTTTTCTTCTAAAGACACCCATTCATCAAATTTAGAATGATAAACAATGTATTTTGGATTTGGATATTTTGCTTGTATGTTTAGATGATCTTTATTTAGTGTTTCTCTAATTAGTTTTCTAGCAAGTGAAAAATAATAAGGTGATTGTTTGTTTGTAGTCCATAGTGTTTTATCAGAAGCACAAAGTCTAATATTATTAAAAAAATGAAAAGTTCCAAAACAAAAATACTGAGTATAATCAATTTCTTTTCCAAAACCTATAACCCTCCATAAATTAGCAAGACTAACATGAGAAGAATTATCTATTACAACATCAACAAACCAAGGAGCTAATTTTGCACATAAATTTGCTAAATATCCTCCATGGGATGATCCTATTAAAATATGCTTTATACCCCCCCCCGTAACTTTAAAAGGAGGACTTTTTCTAATATATAAAAGAGCATTTAGTATATCTGTTGCTTGCATAATACCAAAATTTTGATATTCATTTTTAGTAGGTTGCAAACTCACACTTAAATCTAAATAATAATTTCTATCAAGCTCCCAATTATTTTTCATATCTTGAATTTTTTTATTAAGACATTTCATAGCAGGATGAAAATCTTCAAAGGTATTTAGTTTTTGTATATCATAAGGAATTGTTATACCTAAAGCTTTTAAGCTAGTTTCAAATATAAACTTATCTATATTGTCTAAATAAAATTTAGCCCCAATTTGAGGACGATTTCCTATGCAATGATAATTTACATTTAAAACTGCTACATTATAATTTCTAGCACAATAGTCACTTATATATAAATCATCTTTTATATCTCCACCAATACCATTTATAACACAAACAATAGCCTCTATTTCTTTACTATCATCATAAGTGATTCTGTATTCTAACTTACTTTCTCTTTTTATATTTAATTCTACATCATCACAAGAGTCTATGAAATAAGTTTCATTTTTAAGCATGTTAAGCCTTTTAAAATAAAAATTAAATTATACTTACTTTTTTATAAATTTAAAGAGAAATCATGAAAAATCTTTGTATTATCCCTGCACGCGGTGGTTCAAAAAGAATTCCAAAAAAAAATATCATTGATTTTTTAGGAAAACCTTTGATTGCTTATAGCATAGAAAGTGCTTTAAATTCGGATATTTTTAATGATGTGATTATTTCAAGTGATGATGATGAAATCATCAATGTAGCCTTAAAATACGGCGCAAAAACTCCTTTTGTGCGCAAAAAAGAATTAAGTGATGATTATGCAAGCTCAACCACTGTGATTCAAGATGCCATCACCACCTTAGAAGAACAAGGTAAGAACTATAAAAATGTGTGCTGTTTATACGCTACTGCGCCACTTATAGATGAGTTTATCTTGCGACAAGCTTTTGAACAATTTAATCAAGAAAAATGTAAATTTTTATTTTCAGCTTGTGAGTTTGACTACCCTATACAAAGAGGTTTTTATCTTGATAAGCGAAATAAAGTTTATATGTTTGATGAGTCAAATTACCATAAACGCTCACAAGATCTTACTAAAGCTTATCATGATGGTGGTGCATTTTACTTTGGTAAAAAAGAAGCATGGCTAGAAGAAGATTTTATATTTAAACCTCACTCTAAAGCCTTTTTACTCCCTAGAAATAAAATTTGCGATATCGATACTTTTGAAGACTTAGAATTTGCTAAAATACTATATCAGTTTCACAAAGGTAATAAATGTTTATAAATAAAATCAAAGGTTTTAAATACCCTGACATGGAGCTTGTAAGATGGTTTTTTAAAAACAAGCTCAATACATTAAAAAATGCAAAAGTCTTAGAATTTGCCTCCCATAATGGCAACAATCTTTCTTTATTTGCAAATTATGATTATGAGTGTATTGGTGTAGAACTTAGCAAACAAAATCATGAAAACGCTATTTATAATTTTAAAGAAATTATGCAACATCAAAAGGCAAGTTTTTTTAACAAAAATATGCTTGATTTTGCTAAAAATCACCAAAATATAAATGCGGATGTATTTTTAATACCTAATGTTATTAACTATATCACCAAAGATGAATTTAAAAATTTACTGCAAGATGCAAAACAAAACAATCTATATCAAGCAAATGGTGGGGGGGGGTATGCTCATTTTTTCTTAAGAGCAAGAAGTATTAAAGATCATCGTTATGGACTTGGAGAAAAGCTGGAAAATGGTAGCTTTATCTTAAGCGGCGATGAATTTAGTGGCGAGAAAAATTGTCTTTGCACAGCTTATCAAGAATATGAACTTGTAGAAATTTTAAAAGAGAATTTAAATTTATATGATTTTGAAGTTATCACAAGTGAAAATATTAATATAAAAAATAAAGTTTATATCAAAGATAGCGATATAATCATCTATGGTAAAATCACTAAGGAGTAAAATGTATTTAAGAGATTTAAAAGGATTGAAATTTCCAGATTTAGCAGTAATTAAATTTTTTTTTAAACAGGGGCTACATCAACAAAATAACCAAAAAGTTTTAGAATTTGCTTGTTCTAATGGCAATAATCTTTCTTTATTTGCCAATTATGATTATGAATGTATCGGGGTTGATTTAAACAAAGAAAATGTCAACAATGCCAATTATAACTTCAAAGAAATAATCCAATGCAAAAACTATCAATTTTTTCATGATAATATCTTAGAATTTCCTTTTAAAAATCCCAATATCAATGCAGATATTTTTATGATTCCTAATGTGATTAACTATCTCCTACGAGAAGATTTTTTAAAATTATTAAAAATTTCTAAAGAAAATTCTATGTATAAAGAAAATGCATTGTTTTTTTTAAGAACAAGAAGTATAAAAGATTATAGATATGGTTATGGAGAAAAAATAGCTCATAATTGTTTTAAAATCACAAACGATAACACTACAGGAGAACTTGGGTGTATCAACACTCTATATCAAGAACATGAGCTTGTAGAAATTTTAAAAGAATATTTAAATTTATATGATTTTAAAGTGCTTACCTATGAAAATACCAACATCATGGGAAAAGATGAAAGATTGGTTCATGATAGTGATATTGTGATTTATGGGAAAATTAAGTGAAAATAGCCATCATGCAGCCAACCTTCAATCCATGGCTTGGTTATATATATATGATACAAAGCGTTGATATTTTTGTCTTTTTGGATAATGTTCAATTTGAACGCAGATCATGGCAAAATAGAAACAAAATCAAACTACAAGATAAAACTTTTTTACTAGGTCTAAACCTACAAAAAGCACCGCAAAAAACATCGCTTCAAGATATTTTATTAGAAAAAGATGATAAATGGAAATTTAAATTTCTAAAAACAATCCACCACGCATACTCTAAGAGCATCAACTTTAATAAATACTATAATATTTTAGAAAAAAATTTATTTAAATACACGCATTTAGCGCAATTTAATATGGAATTAATCAAAATATACTGCGAACACTTAAACATTAAAACCCCTATTTTACAAGCTTCTTCTTTGAGATTAAAAAACGAGAAAAAAGAAAAATTGTTGCTTGAAATCTGCCAGTCATTAAATGCCAACCACTACCTTTCACCCGAGGGATCAAAAAACTATCTCGAAAAAGAAACAGCAAAAGAAATTTTTGAAAATGCAAATATAACAATTGAATATTTTGACTTTATCCATCCGATATATAATCAATTAGGTGTAAATTTTATAGCTTATTTGGGAATTTTAGATTTCTTGTTTAATGAAAAAAATCCTCATATAAAATTTCAAGAATGTATTAAAATGAACGAGTATAATTATGAAAGTTCTTTTTAGAAGCGATAGTTCTAGCACTATAGGACATGGACATATTAAAAGAGATCTTTTGCTGGCTAAGCAATACCAAGATGTTACTTTTGCTTGTTTGCCATTAAAAGGCTCTTTGATAGATGAAATTCCTTATCCCGTGCATGAGCTAGCTAGTGCTAGTATATATGAACTCATCAATCTCATCAAAAAAGAAAAATTTGATCTTTTAATCATCGATCATTATGAGATCACCGCCGATGATGAAAAACTTATCAAGTTAGAAACAGGAGTGAAAATTCTAAGCTTTGATGATGAAATCAAAGAACATTTTTGCGATATTTTACTAAATGTCAATGCCTATGCCAAAGAAAGCGACTATGAAAATTTAGTACCAAAATACTGTGAGTTAAGATGTGGTTTTTCTTATGCTTTAATACGTAATGAGTTTTATGAGGAAAGTAAAATAAAAAGAGAAAAAAATTATGATTATTTTATTTGCATTGGCGGGAGTGATCCAAAAAACATCTCCTTAAATGTTGCAAATAAACTCAACCAAAACAAAACCATCATCATAGCAACCACAAGGGCAAATTCACATATAAAGTCTTTGCAAAAATTAAGCCAAAAAAACCCTAACATACAAATTCTCATAGACTGTCCTAATCTTGCAAGATTAATGAACGAAAGCAAAAAGCTTATCATTAGTGCAAGTTCATTAGTCAATGAAGCTTTAATTTTAAAAGCAAATTTTAAAGCTATAGCTTATGCTAAAAACCAAGAAAAACTTGCAATATGGCTTGCGAAAAAAGGCTATGAAGTGGAGAATCTGATATGATAATTTTAAAAGATTTCATTCATCTGAATCAAGAAGAAATAAAACTTGTTTTAAAATGGCGTAATGAAGAGAACATAGCCCGATTTATGAAAACTCAAAATATTACTTTAGAAGAACATTTGAAATTTTTATCACAACTCAAGCTAGACAATACTAAAAAATATTTTTTAGTTTATGACGATAAAAATATCATAGGCGTAATTGATTTTATCAATATAACCAACCATTCATGTGAATTTGGGCTTTATGGCATACAAAAAGGAGTAGGTGAACTTTTAATGCAAGAAGTTAAAAACTATGCTTTTAATATTTTAAAAGTTCAAACTCTAAACGCTTGTGTTTTTAAAGAAAACACAAAAGCTTTAAAATTATATTTAAAACATGGTTTTAAGATTATCAAAAAAGACAATAATTTCTATTTCACATCTTTACTTCCTGTATATATGGGGGGGGGTAGCAACTTAAATACGTTTAATCAAATATATGGAGTTGCAGTTTGAATATAATTATAGCAACTCTTAGAGAACATAATATTAATAATTTTCATCAACTAAAAGAATTATACAAAGCACATAAGTTTTATCTTATAACCAACAAAAGCGATCTTACCTTAAAAAATATAGCAAAAATCAATCCTGATTATATATTTTTTCCACATTGGTCTTTCTACATACCTCAAGAAATTTATGACAACTACCAATGTATCATTTTCCATCTTGGAAATTTACCATTTGGACGCGGTGGCTCTCCATTACAAAATTTGATCATAAGAGGAATATATAAAAGTAAAATTTGCGCCTTAAAAGCCTCTGCTACACTAGATGGTGGAGAGATATACCTAAAACACGATATCAGTTTTAAAAATTCAAATGCGCAAAAAATTTACGAAAGAATTTCAAAAATTATATTTTTTAAACTCATACCAAAAATTTTACACACAAAAATTACTCCCCAAAAACAAAAAGGAAAAGTGGTGGTTTTCAAAAGAAGAACCAAAGACCAAAGCAATATAAACATGCTAAAAAATCCAAATTTGATAAAAATATATGATTTTATACGTATGCTTGATGCGGTCGATTACCCGAAAGCATTTTTAGAAATCAATAATATAAAAATATATTTCCAAAATGCAAAAAAAAGCCACAATCAAGTAAAAGCAGAGGTAGTTTTTTATGAAAAAGAATAAAATTTTGATTATAGCAGCCCATCCAGATGATGAGGTTTTAGGATGCTTTGGCACCATGGCAAGATATATACAACAAGGTCATGATATTTTCACTTTAATACTCGGAGAAGGTAAGACAAGCAGAGAAAATGAAAATCACTCAAAAGACCAAGAAATTTTAGAGGAAGAACTTTCAAAAGCAAATAATTTTTTAGGTGTCAAAAAAGTTTTTAGAAGATTTTTTCCTGATAATGCTTTTGATAAAATTCCTTTATTGGATATTGTTAAAAGCATTGAAGAAGTAAAAAAAGAAATTCAGCCAAATATTATTTTCACGCATTATGAAAAAGATTTAAATATTGATCATCAAATTACATACAAAGCAACTATTACAGCTACAAGATCCATGCCAAAGGAAAGTGTAAAGGAAATTTATAGCTTTGAAATTTTATCTAGTACAGAGTGGAATTATCCTTTGAGTTTTCAACCTGATGTTTTTTTTGATATTAGCTCAACATTAAACCTAAAACTACAAGCTATGTCTTTTTACCAATCAGAACTAAAACAATACCCCCACCCAAGAAGTCTAGAAGGGATTAAAATCAACGCTCAATATCAAGGAATGAGAGTCGGTCTTCAATATGCTGAAGCATTTAAAAGCATCAAGGTAATAAAATGATTACTTATAAAAATTTTACAGAACTTGACAAAGAAGAAGCAAAAGAAATTTTTCACATAAGAAATTCTTCATATATTTCTAAATTTATGAAAACACAACATATTAGCCTAGAAGAACATCAGTTATTTTTACAAAAACTCAAAGAAAACAACAAACAACAATATTTTTTATTATTAAAAGACGATACAAAAATAGGAGTAATATATTTTATCAATATAACTAACCATTCATGTGAATTTGGGCTTTATGGTATACAAAAAGGAGTAGGTGAACTTTTAATGCAAGAAGTTAAAAACTATGCTTTTAATGTTTTAAAAGTTCAAACTCTAAACGCTTGTGTTTTTAAAGAAAATACAAAAGCTCTAAATTTATACCTAAAACATAGTTTCGAAATTACCAAAGAAGACTGTAATTTTTATTTTGTAGTTTTAAATAATCCTCACAGGAATTTCATGTTTTAAAAGTTCTTTTTTGATGTCATTTGGTGTATATTGACTAAAATGAAAGATAAAAGCACCAGCAAGCGCATTTGCACCTAATTTTATAGCTTCTACTCCATCTTGAGGTTTAGAAAGCCCACCATTAATAATAAGCGGGATTTTCAACTTATCTTGAAAATACTTCAACAACTCCAAGTCATACCCCAAAGCACTTCCCTCTTTATCAACACTTGTTAGAAGTATCTCCCCTGCTCCTAAAGCTTCGTATCTAAGTGCAAGTTCTAGCGGATCTATATCTAAGATTTCATCATTGAAAACTTTAAAACAACCCTTATCTTTTTTAACATCAATAGAACACACCACGCAAGAACTTCCAAAAGTATTTACTGCTTCTTTGATAAAATTTGGATCATGTAAAGCTATGGAATTTATACTAACTTTATCCGCACCTATATCTAAAACTTTTCTAATATCTTCTAAAGTTCTAATCCCACCTCCAATTGTCAAAGGCATAAAGCATTCATTAGCTATATCTTCCAAACTCTCAAAATCTATCTTGCCGTTTTTGTTTATATCCAAAACGATAAGCTCGTCTATATTTCTAGCATTATATATCCTAGCAGTACTAACCACATGCCCTATAGTCCTAAAAGAAGAAAAATTGATACTTTTTACAAGCTGATGATCTTTTAATAACACACAAGGAATAATTCTTGTTTTAAGCATACTAAGCCTTTAAATTTACAAAATTTTCCAAAAGTTTTAGACCAATACTTTGGCTTTTTTCAGGATGAAACTGCACAGCAAAAATATTCTCTTTTTCAAAACTTGCACAAAATGGCTTTTCATACTCACAAAAAGAAGTCTCCACACTCTCTAAACACTCTACATAGTAAGAATGCACAAAATAAAAATCGCTTTTTTCTAAAATTCCATCAAAAAGCTTGCTTTTGTTATTACCAAATCGCAAATCATCCCAACCACTATGCAATAATTTTTCTCTAGCTAAATCAAATTTCAAAACATTTGCATGGATAAAATCAAGTCCATTGCATTCTCCGCCCTCATATCCCTTGCTAGCAAAAAGCTGCATACCAAGACAAATCCCCAAAATAGGCTTTTTATCTTTTAAAACGCATTCTTTTAAAACTTCATCTAGAGCAAGTTTTTTTAAATTTTCCATGCCTTGTTTAAAAGATCCAACACCTGGTAATACAAGTTTAGAAGCATTTTTTATATCTTCTTTTTTAGAACTTATAATCACTTTATGACCGATTTTTTCAAAAGCTTTCAAGACAGACTTGAAATTACCAAGATGATAATCCACAATGCAAATCATTTTAAAACAAACTCATATTTTTTTATCAAAGACCCATCACTATCTCTTAAAAATTTACCATTTTCATCGCGTTTAAAAATTTTTTTATTAGTGTAAGAATCTACAATTTTTTCAAATTCTTGCTCGCTAAATCCACTAAATTCTAAGTATTTTTTGATAGCTTTTTTAGGTGGTTTTCCATCGTATTTATTTACAAGCCTTACACCTTCTTCACGGCTAATATACCCAAGTCTTATATCCAAGCATGCATTATCAGTTGCTCTTCCAAAACCATATTTACAATATTTTAAATAATCATGCACATGATTTGAATAACAATCTAGATTTTCAAAATTTTCATAAGTAGTTTCAACTGGTTTTGTACTAGTTTTAAAGCCATTTTCTTGAGATACCTTTAAGTTATACTTATAATCCCATTTAAAATAATATCCTAAAAACAACCCTGTAACTCCAACCCTTTGAAGCTCTTCATTGCTCGGATAAGTGTAAAAATACAGATCCTTCTCACTAATGCCATCAACACCGATCATATCAGAAATTCTATTACCCAAAAGCCCACCAAATTCTTCAAGCCATTCCCTACCTAAAGTATTTTTTTCTTTAGAACTAGCTGGACCACCATACTCAATCTGAGGGCTTTCACCCCAAATGATCAAAGGGATACCAAAGGCAACTGCCACTTTTGGCACACAAGTAAAAATTCCTAAGTGATTTTGCCATTCATTATCCCCTGTTCTTATAAAAGCTTCTTTAGCTAATTTTTTATACACCAAAGGATTTCTTTTGATATGGATTAAATCTACTCCAAGTTGATTTAAATTTTTTAAATTTTTTTTACCTATTTTAGTAGGGATAGTTGGCTCAAAACATACACAAAGAGGATTTAGCCCAAGCTCAAGACATTTTAATACCTGAAAAGTAGAATCTTTGCCACCACTTACCCCTATCACGCAGTCATACACAGGATGTTTTTTATATTTTTTAACAAGATTTAAAAATTCTTCTTCTCTTTTTTTCCAATCTATTTCTTGATTTTTTGTTTCTTGAGAACGGCAAGCATCGCAAACACCCTCATCATCAAAATGCAAATCAGGTTTAGTATCTGGCATTACACATTTTTTACAAAATTTCATTTTTACTCCAAAAATATCATAAACTTTATTAAATCGACTATGATTATATTTTCTAAAGCTAAATAAATTTTATTTTGTTACAATGTTTTTATTTGCAAAAGGCTAATCATGGATTTAACTTTACTTCCTTATATGATTATAGGAATTTTTTCAGGAATGGCTTCAGGGGTTTTTGGTATAGGCGGTGGAATGATCATTGTCCCTTTTATGCTTACTTTAGGACTAAGCTCCCACCATGCTGTGGCAATTTCAGTTGTACAAATGATCTTTGCTTCTGTTTTTGGGTCTTATATAAACCATAAAAAGAAAAATTTAATCTTAAAAGATGGACTTATCATAGGCTTTGGAGGCTTTTTAGGTGCGATGTTTAGCGGGGTATTGCTTTCATACTTTTCAGACATTACACTCACAAGCGTATTTTTATGTGTGAGTATTGTTTTCTTTTTAAAATTTGCTTTTAATCAAAAAAGTACTATTGGAAATATTAGCCACTCTAATACCTTAAAAAATTCTATTTTGCTAATTTGTGGTATATTTACAGGTATTTTTGCTATTTCTTTAGGTATTGGCGGTGGACTTTTGATCACCCCGATTTTGGCATATTTTTTAGGATATGACACCAAAAAAGTAGTTCCTCTTAGCTTATTTTTTGTTATATTTGCTTCCATTTCAGGCATTAGTTCTTTTGTATACAATGACATTATTGATGAGGAAGTTTTACACAATGGAACCTTAGTGGGTATTAGCTCTATGCTAGGAGTTTATCTTGGTATTAAAATCATAGAAAAACTTAACCTTAATTCTCACCGCATAGCGCTTTTAGGTATTTATACACTTTCGATTAGTATGACTATTTTTAGCTTACTTAAAAAACTAAATTTATTTTAGTCTATCAGCAAATTTTTGTCTGTTAGAAGTATAGACAAAACTTAGCACTTCTGCCACTGCCTTAAAAAGCTCTGGAGGGATAAGATCATTAACCTCACAAGCCTTATAAAGCTCTCTTGCTAAAGGAGGATTTTCATAAATCATTACATTGTATTCATATGCCATATCTTTAATACGCAAAGCCAAAAAATCCACCCCTTTTGCCAAAACCTTCGGTGCAGCCTCTTTAGAATTATCATAACGTAAGGCAACCGCATAGTGAGTAGGGTTGGTGATCACTACATCAGCACTAGCAACATCTTGCACCATTCTACGTCTTGCTGCTTCCATTTGCAAGCGACGAATTCTACTTTTTACCAAAGGATCCCCTTCGCTTTGTTTAAATTCATCCTTAATTTCTTGCTTACTCATACGTAAATTTTTAAAGTAATGATATCTCACTAAAAGCACATCTAAAAGACCTATAATCAAAAAAGCTATAATAACAACAGCAGCAAGTATAATGGCTTTATCTCTTAGCCATAAAAGCTGTGGATAAATCGTATAAAGCTCTACTCTTGGCAACTCTTGCATAAATTGCAATAAAAACACAAACGCTATACCAAAAACAACCCCAACCTTGAGTATGATTTTTAAAGCATCGATAATTTTCTTTAAAGAAAAAAGATTTTTAAGACCATTAATAGGATTAATTTTATTAAAATTTGGTGTAATAGGTTTAGTTGTAAAAATAAACCCAAATTGCATTAAGTTTCCAATCACACCTGCAACCATAATTGTCAGAGTAATAGGTAAAACCATAATAAACATTTCAATAACTGTTTTTATAATGATTTTTTGCAAGATTTTTAAATCAAGTTCAATACCTATAAAACTTTGATAAAACCTATATAAACCGCTAATTCTCTCACCTATAAAAGGCAACATAAACAACACCACAAAAACCGCTATAACAAGTACAGCCACAGCGGATGCATCTTGACTTTTTGGGACATTACCCTCATTACGCGCATCTTCTATTTTCTTGGACGTGGGCTCTTCTGTTTTTTCTTGATCATCAGCAGCCATAAAAAACCTTATAAGAATTTAAAGCAAGATTATATCATTTAATCCAAGTATCTACAAATTTCATACTTGGATTAAAAATTATTTTAACGATTAAAATTTTTTCTTCCTAGCATCTTCTAAAATATCATTAGCTATCTTATTAACATTATCAGAAATTACTGCACTATCTTTAGCTATTTTAAGATTTTCTTGAGTTACATGATCAATTTGAGCTACTGCATCATTAATTTGAGTAATACCTGTAGTTTGTTCTTTAATACTTTCACCCATTTCATTGATAGATTGAACTAAGATATTAGTATTAGCTTCAATCTCACCCAAAGACTTTTGAGTTCTTTCAGCTAGATTTCTAACTTCATCTGCAACAACAGCAAATCCTCTACCATGCTCACCAGCTCTTGCAGCTTCAATAGCAGCATTTAATGCAAGTAGGTTAATTTGATCTGCAATATCTCCAATAATAGAAGTAACATTTTTAATCTCTTCACTTTGAGCAATTACTTCACTAGTTTTATGCGAAACATTTTGCATGGAAGAAGTAATCTCTTCTAGCGCTGCTGCTGTTTCTTCTAAAGAAGAAGCTTGAGAGGATGAAGAATCAGTTAAGTCTTTAACTGCACTTTGTAATTTACCACTTTCATCTGCTAATAAAGAAGCAAATTCAGAGGATTGTCTTAACATAGCTACAATTTCTTGACCTAATACATTTGTAGTTACTTCAACCCCGCCTTTAGCATTTTTAACTTCAGTGGTAAAGTCTAATGCTTTATAGCTATCAAACACTCTATTAATTTCATTCATATTAGAACCTACTTTTTGTTCTAATACGCTTAGCATATCATTTAAAACATTTTTTAATTCTATAAGTTGAGGATTAGCAGGATTTGCAGTAATTCTCACCATTAAATTGCCACTTTCTATTTCTTTAGCTGTATCTACTGATTGTTCTACAGCTTTAGCATCTTGTTCTAATGCATTTTTAGTCTTAGTGATGTTTTCATTAATGGCTTTAGCCATAGCACCAAGTTCATCATTACTTTTTACATCAATCATAGCTGAATCTTTGGTTTTATGATTGATAAAATCAAAGAAGGAGTTGATGCCTTTTTGGATTGCTTGTAAAGGTGATAATAATCTTGATGAAATAAAATAAATAATAAAACACGATAAAATCAAAATTACCATGGATATTACAATTTGATAGAACATATCCTTAATAACTAATTCTTCTAAATCATCTTGTTTTTGAATTGCACAAGCTACATAGCTAACATGAGCATTTGAATTATTAATATTTGCACAAATACCAAATCTTTTTTCTTTACTATTTACTTCAGTGTATTCAAAAGTATTATAATCACCTATTATTTTATGATGACTTTTAATCTCATCAATATTTGGATATGATTTTAATATTAAAGACTTATCATTGGATGCAAAAGGTATTGAACTGGTATAATCAAAAACAAATACATTTCCTGGCAATTTTTCAAATGTTTTTTGCAGTGATGTCAAAAGCAAGTCAATACCCAAAACAGCTATGAGTTTACCATCTTTTTCAATAGGAACAGAATAAGTAAAACTAGGAAGTTTTGTTACTGAATCTTCATACACATCACTGACAAAAATACCTTTATTTTTTAATGCACCTTTATACCAATCCCGTGTAGTTACATTGTATTGAGGATCATCATAATGACTTATACCTCCACCTCTTTTTCTAAAGGGTATTCCTTTTTTATCTGATTCTGTATCACTAACAAGCATAGTTCCATCAGGAAAACCAAGATAAACTGCCAAAGTATTTGATCCATCTTTAAATACTTTTAAATCCTTAGCAAAATATTCCTCTAATTTATCAAAATTTTCTGTTTGGTGTCTTGGTAATACATCTATATATTTCTTTATAGATAACAAAATATCAATATAAGTTTCAATATAAGTTTCCACTTGAGCGGTAGTCACCAATAAATAATCTTTATTTGCATTTTTACTATTTGCAATAAGATTTTCTCTGCTCGAATAAAAAGCCATTGCTGTTACTATAAACAAAGCTAAAGCCACTATAATCCCAGTAATATAAGAAAGTTTATTTTTTACACTAATAAAATTATTTTTAAAAAGCATTTATTTTCCTTAAATTTTATTATTGTTTGCGTTAATAATTCTATCCAAAAAAATATAATAATAATTCAAAAATTCATAAAAACAAAATATTTTTTAAAAAAATGTAAAATAAAGTGATAGATGTAGAAGTTTTTGAAAAAATAGCAGTGAAACAAGACTTCACTGCTATAAAATTATAGTTTACCTTCGTTTTTGCTTAGATAATCTGCAACACCTTTAGGGTCTGCTTTCATACCTTCATCGCCTTTATTCCAACCTGCAGGACAAACTTCACCATGTTCATTAGTAAATAACATAGTATCAACCATTCTGATCATTTCATCAATATTTCTTCCAAGTGGTAAGTCATTGATCACTGCATGGCGAATTGTTCCATCAGCATCAAGCAAGAAAGATCCTCTTAAAGCCACTGCTTCTTCAAATAATACATCAAAATTTCTAGCAATTTGTTTTGTTAAGTCAGCTACTAAAGGGAATTTAACTTGACCTATACCACCTTGATTTACTGGCATATTTTTCCATGCAAAGTGAGAAAATTCATTATCGCAAGATACGCCGATTACTTCAATACCTCTATCTTTAAAATCTTGATATCTTTTATCAAAAGCAATAATCTCAGATGGGCAAACAAAAGTAAAATCTTTTGGATAGAAAAAGACCACCGCACCTTTTGGACCTATATTTTTATAAAGATTAAAATCTCCAACTATTTCATTATTTCCTAGTACAGCTGGCGCTGTAAAATCAATAGCTTTTTTAGTAACTATCATATTCTTTCTCCTAATTAATAAATTTTATTTATAAGAAAATAATATCATTTATAAATTTAAAAACATATTAATTGTGTAAAATTATCCAGAAACTATTTTTATTATCAAAATTAAGCGATTTTAAGAATAAAATTAACACAATTTTGATAATCTTACATTAAATATTAAATTAAGGAGTAAAAAATGGCAGTTAAAATTACTGATATTTGTATAGCATGTGGTTCTTGTATAGATGAATGCCCAGTAAGTGCGATCGTTGATGATGCAAACAATCCAGAGGGTGAAGATAGATATTATGTTTATGCTGATAAATGTGTAGAATGTGTAGGTCACAATGATCAACCAGCCTGTGCAAGCGCATGTCCAACTGATGGTTGTATTGTGTGGAGTGAAGTTGCTAGCGGACAACCAAGCCGTGACAGTATCGGAAGCGACTTAAGAGACGGATCAACTCCAGTATTTGCTTAATCTATATTTTATGTAAGTATCTTTTTTAAGATACTTACAACTTCTTTTATAAACACTAAATTTTATATAATTTTAAAGCATTTTTTGATATAATTAGCTCTTTTATAAACATAAAACTTATTAAAATTAAGGGGACGATTTTGGAAAAAACACTTTCTATTATTAAACCTGATGCGGTAAAAAAAGGCGTTATTGGTCAAATTTTATCACGCTTTGAAAACAATGGTCTAAGAATAGCAGCAACAAAAAAAGTGCAACTTTCAGAAAAAGAAGCACAAGAATTTTATGCAGTTCATAAAGAAAGACCATTTTTTAAAGATTTAGTAGAATTTATGATCAGTGGTCCGGTTGTGGTTTCTGTTTTAGAAGGCGAAAATGCTGTATTAAAAAACAGAGAATTAATGGGTGCTACAAATCCAAAAGAAGCGGCTCCTGGTACTATTAGAGCAGACTTTGCAGATAGTATTGATGCAAACGCGGTTCATGGAAGCGATAGCTTAGAAAATGCTAAAATTGAAATAGAATTTTTCTTTTCAAAAACTGAAATTTTATAATGAAAATCGCATTTGCAAAACTCAGCTCTGTGGTTTATCCTTTTAAGCTAGATCTTGATAATATAGTTTTTGAAGGAACCATCAAAAAAGTCAATCCAAAACTAGCAAAAATAGAAGCTAATTTTAAAGGATTTGCTTATAGAAATTGTGATCGATGTGGCGATGAAATAGAGCTTGAAATCAATCAAAACATAGAGCTTTTTGCAAGTGATGGAATTTTTAAAGATGAAAATAACACTTTAAGCGACACGATGGAATTTTTTGATTCGCATATTGATTTAATAGAACTTGCTACTAGCGAGTTACAGTCTTATTTGAGTGATTATTTTTATTGTAATAAATGTTCAAATTAATAAAGGAGTAAAAAATGGCAGTACCTAAGAGAAGAGTGAGTAAAACTCGTGCAGCAAAACGCAGAACTCATTACAAAGTTACCTTACCTATGCCTATTAAAGACAAAGATGGTAGCTACAAAATGCCTCATCGTGTAAATCCAGTAACTAAGGAATACTAAAAACGATGACAAGCATTGCTATTGATGCAATGGGTGGAGATTTTGGGGAAAAACCTATCATAGAAGGCGTAATTCAAGCTCTAAGAGAAAGAGAATTTAAAGCTATCTTAGTGGGAGATCCTCAAAAACTTGAAACCTTAATCCCTCAAGATTTAAAATCATACATAGAATACGAAGAAGCTTTTGATGTATTTGCCATGGAAGAAAATTCCACAGATGCATTAAAAAGAAAAGATAGTACTATTTATAAAGCCATAGATTTAGTAAAAAATCAAAAGGCAAAAGCTGTAGTTTCTGCTGGACATAGTGGCGCTACGATGAGTTTAGCTACATTAAGACTAGGTAGATTGGCAAACATCGCTAGACCAGCAATTGCAACTTTAATGCCAAATATTCATTCAAGAACACTTGTCTTAGATGTGGGTGCAAATGTAGATTGCAAAAGTGAGCATTTATTCCAATTTGCCATTATGGGTGAGGCTTATGCGAAAGAAATTCTAAATATAGCTAAACCTAGAGTTGCATTACTTTCAAATGGTGAAGAAGAATGCAAAGGCAATGAACTTACTAAAGAAACTCACCAACTTTTAAAACAACTTCCAAATTTTGTAGGAAATGCTGAAGGTAGAGATATCTTTAATGGTACTATTGATGTATTAGTATGTGATGGTTTTAACGGAAATATTTTGCTAAAAACAGGCGAGGGAGTTGCAAGTGTTATTACCAAACTTTTAAAGCAGGAAATTCAAAAATCATTTTTAGCTAAACTTGGCTACCTTTTAGCAAAACCAGCTTTTAATGAGCTAAAAACACATATTGATTATGAAGAGTACGGCGGAGCACCGCTTTTGGGCGTTAAAGAATGTGTTATCATTAGCCATGGTAAAAGTGGACCAAAAGCTATTAAAAATGCAATTTTTCAAGCATTAAATTTCACACAATCAAATATAAATCAAACCATAGAAAAAGAACTTTCTAATTATGAAATCAACTAAAGCTTCCTTAAAAAGTATAGCTTCTTATATCCCAGAAAGAATTCTTAGTAACCATGATTTAGAATCTATGGTGCAAACTAGTGATGAATGGATATTAAGAAGAACAGGTATCAAAGAAAGACGTATCGCAAGTGAAAATGAAAACACAAGTGATCTTGGCACCAAAGCAGCTATTAAAGCTATTCAAAGGGCAAATTTAAACCCTGAAGATATCGATGCAATTATTGTTGCTACTTTAAGTCCAGATTATTTTACCATGCCATCAACTGCATGTAAAATTGCCCATAATCTTGGTCTAAAGAATATCACTGCTTTTGATATTTCAGCAGCTTGCTCGGGTTTTATCTACTTACTTGAACTTGCAAAATCCATGGTTGAAAGCGGTGCTAAAAAAAATGTACTAATCATAGGAGCTGAAAAAATTAGCTCTATTATGGATTATACCGATAGAAGTATATGTGTTTTATTTGGTGATGGAGCTGGGGCTGGAGTTGTATCATTAGATGATAATTTTCCTATTATAGACACTCATACTGCTAGTGATGGAGAATTTGGCGATTTATTAATGACACAAAGAGCCCAAAAAAGTAGTATTTGCTCTCCACTTTCAATGCAAATGAAAGGTAATGAAGTATTTAAAATCGCAGTCAATACCTTAAGTAATGATGTGATCGATATTCTTGCTAAGAACAATATCAAAAGCGAAGAAATTGATCTTTTTATACCACACCAAGCCAATCTAAGAATCATTAAAGCTGTACAAGAAAAGCTTAATTTTAAAGATGAACAATGTGTAGTTACCGTGCAAAATTACGGCAATACTTCAGCTGCTTCAATCCCTATGGCTATGAATGATGCTTATGAACAAGGTCGTTTAAAACAAGGTTCGCTGATACTGCTTGATGCTTTTGGCGGTGGATTTACTTGGGGTTCTGCGCTACTTCACTTTGGTGGAGAAAATAACAAATAAGAAAAACTTATTTGTTATTTAAAAGCACCAATTTGATCTAATACAGACTTTCTAGTTTGATTATCCGAAGAATCTACTCGGATATAAAATTCAACCCTATTATTTATCCCATCTTCTTTGTTTGTACTTAAAGGATAATTTTCACCAAAACTAACCACTATAAGCTGGGCTGGATTAATCCCTCTAGCAATCAAATAATCAGCCACAACCTGAGCTCTTTTGCTTGCCAAATCAAAATTTCTTTTAGGATCTTTATCACTTGCATCAGTATAACCTCTAAGTTCTATTTGAGCTTGCGCAGGCATTCTTTTTAAAACTTCACTAATACGTTTTAGAAAATCTTGCACGTCAGCTGAATCAATTTGTGTACTACCTCTAGTAAATTCAACCCTTGCAGGCAAATTTAAAACGATATTATTTTCCCTTTGATCTAATGCCGCTTTTAATTTTTCTATATTTTCTTGTTGAGTGATACTTAATTTTTTAAGCTTTTCAAGCTCTTCAACATTTGCATTAGATGGTGCACTGTATTTATTATGCACTTCACTTTCTTTTTCCAAAGGATTAGAAGCAGTAAATTCAAAAATTTTAACAAACTCAGTTTTTAAAGCTTCAGTTTTAGCAGGATTGCTTTCAGAAATTGCCCAAAGAGCAATAAAAAGCGCCAAAAGCAAACTTAAAAAGTCTGCATAAGGCACCGCCCATTTTTCTCCTGCTGGACATTCTGGACATTTATGTTTTTTACCCATTTTTAGCTCTTACTTATCAAACTGAGAAATTCTAGGCTCGCCTTGTCCAAGATAATTAAACAATTTAGCCTCTAAATCTCTAGGATTAGCTCCTTCTGCAATACTTACAATAGCATGAGAAATTACTATTCTTTCCTTGATCAAATCATGTGAATTAGCTTTCATTTTATTACCCCAAGGTCCAAATAAAGCATAAGCTCCAAAAATTCCCGTTACTGTTGCTGTAAAAGCTCCTGAAATACCTGCTGCCATAGCTTGTGGATCATCAAGCAATTTAAGCGCTAAAATCAGTCCAAAAACAGCTCCAACAAGCCCCATAGTAGGACAAGTCTCACCAAAGCGTATCCAATATTCTGCACATTCTTTATAATACTCTTCCATTTCTTCTATTTGGATTTCCATGCTTTCTTTAATCTCTTCTACACTCTTACCATCTACCATCATCATCATAGCTTCTTTTAAAAATTCACTGTCAATTTCATTAGTTTTTGACTCTAAAGCCAAAAGCCCATCTCTTCTTGCTATGATAGAGTATTCTACAAGCTCAGCTATTCTTTGACTTAAATTTACCCCAGAACCTTTAAAAACTACCTTTAATTCCTTATATGCACCTTTAACAATTTTTTTATGTGTAGAAGTCATTGCACAAAAAGCTGCTGTAGGCACCACAATAATAAAAGATGCTAAGTGTAAAACATGCAAAGGGTTACCACCCTCTAATATATCCCCTACAGAAATACTAACAACAGCTAATACCATCCCAAGTATGGTTGAAAGATCCATTAGTTATTCTCCTTATTTTAATGCGCCCCAATTTTTGGCAATACTTGATGAAGTTTTTAATTTGACTTTTAATTTTACAATATTTTCCATAATATCACTAGCCTTTTTCGCAAATTCCTCGCAAAGTTCATCTTTGACTTCAAAAACAAGTTCATCATGAATTTGTAAAATCAAACGCTTATTCTCATCTAAATCTTTTGCAATTTCTATCATTGCTAGTTTTATTATATCGGCAGCAGAACCTTGAAGTGTAGAGTTAATACTCTCTCTTTCATACATTGCAACATGCATCGGCTTTGCATTTTCAAAGTCAAAATAACGCTTACGTCCAAGTAAAGTCTTTATGAAACCATTTTGCTTGGCTTCGTTTTTTACTTTTTCAAAATACATCTTAATGCTGGTAAAATTTTCAAAATATTTTTCAATATATTCTCTGGCTAATTTTGCTTCTATTTTTAAATTCTGACTCAAAGTCTTATAACCCATGCCATAAATTAAACCAAAATTAATACTCTTGGCAATACTTCTTGTCTCATAATCACTATGTCCAAAAATCATAATCGCAGTTTTTGCATGGATATCTTCATCATTTAAAAACGCTTCAAGCAATTTCTCATCTTCACTAAAATGTGCCAACATTCTCAGTTCAATTTGAGAATAATCTAGCGAAATAAAGCTAAAACCCTCTTTTGCCACAAAACACGATTTATAATCTTTTGCATACTGACCATGCGCAGGAATATTTTGCAAATTTGGATCTTTAGATGAAAGACGTCCCGTAGCTGTACCTGTTTGCAAAAAGCTTGAGTATATCCTTGAATTTTTATCTTTTTTAGCTAATTTCAACAAAGGTTCACAGTAAGTAGAAACAAGCTTTGCAAGCTCTCTATATGCCAAAATTTCTTTCACAATCAAATGTTCGTCTAAAATAGTATTTAAAACTTTTTCATCAGTGGAATGTCCTGTTTTGCTTTTTTTTCCACTTGGCAACTTTAATTTTTCAAACAAAATATCTCCTACTTGTTTAGGAGAGTTAATATTAAATTTTTCACCTGCTAACTCGTATATTTTTTCACTTAACATTTTAATATCTTGATTAAAACTTTGCATTAAACTTTCAAGTTTTTGAATATCAAGCTTGATGCCGTTATTTTCCATCATAATAAGCACCTTGATAAATTCAAATTCACTTTTTTGAGCAAGTTCAAATAAAGGTTGCTCTAAATTATGTAAAAAGTACAAATAAAATCTTAAAGTAATATAAGCATCTTCAGCGGCGTATTTGCAGGCTTTTTCTACATCTACTCCTGCAAAGCTTTCTCCTTTTTTCACTAAATCTTCAAAATGCAAAGTCTCATAGTCAAACAATCTTTTTGCCAAATCATCCATATTTACCCGCAAACTTGGTTCTTTAAGCCATGCAAGTATCATGGTATCAGCGTATTTTTTTGGAGGAAGCAAATTAAAATTGTTTTTTATGATTTCAAAATCATATTTAAGGTTATGACCTATAACCGTACTATAATAAATTTTTTCTATGCCCTTTTTAGCTGCTTGCATAGAAATTTGCTTGCAAACTCCTAAATAATCATGTGCAAGTGGCACATAAAAGGCTTCACTCTCATGAAAACAAAAGCTAAATCCTACTATCTTAGCTTCTTTGGTATTTAAACCTGTTGTTTCTGTATCAAAAGCGATTATGCTTTGTTCATCAATTTTTTCTAAAATTTCAAACAATTCATTTTCATCTAAAACTAATCTCGCGTTAAATCCTAAATTTTTATCTTTATGCTCTGGATTGGTGCGTAATTTTTTCAATAAAGCATTTAACTCATAATGCTCTAAAATATCCATGATCTTAAGCAAAGGTTCATCTTTTGGATACTCACAATTTAAAAGCATATTTTTCACATCTAAGTCTTCATACAATGAAGCAAGTTTTTTACTCAAAAAAGCATTTTCTTTGCCTTCAAGCAATAAATTACGACTTCTTTCATTGCGCACCAATATTAAATTTTCATAAATTCCTTCAATGCTTTCAAATTCATCAAGTAGGTTTTTAGCTCCTTTAGCACCAATTCCTTTAACTCCTGGGATATTATCTGAGCTATCGCCACAAAGTGCGAGAAAATCTCTTATCTGACTAGGCTTTACTCCGTATTTTTCCAAACATCCTGCTTCATTATAATCATTTTTTGAAATAGGACTATAAATGCCAACTTTACCATCTTTTATAAGCTGATACAAATCTTTATCTTGGGTGATAATTCTAACAAAGATATTCTTGTCTTTGCACTCTTTAACCAAAGAAGCAATAATATCATCAGCTTCATAGCCTTCACAAGAAAAGCTTGAAAAGCCCATTTTTTCTATCATCTGAATACAAATTGGAATTTGAGCGAGCAAGTCAGACGGAGGGGGTGTGCGGTTGATTTTATAATTTGGATCAATTTCGCTTCTAAAAGTTTTTCCTTTGCTATCAAGAGCAAAGATGATCATATCGCTTGGATGTTCACTTTTTAAGCTATAAACAAAATTCGCAAAACCACTAATCATGTTACTAGGTTCGCCTTTTGAATTTTTTAAACCCTTTAAAGCGTAAAAAAGTCTAAAGAAAAAACCAAAAGTATCAATTATCGTTAATGTTTTCATTTTTTTCCTATAATTAAAATTAATAATAATTATCGCCCAAATTTATTTAAAAGTCGGTAAAAAATATTAAATTTCATTTTAAGCATTTTAGATAAAATTATCATTTTGAAATTCCAAATAAAGGTTTAATCTTGCAAACAAAATTAATCGTGGAAAAAAATTTCAAACTCCACAAGAAAAAAAGCTTTTAAAAAAGCTGTGTTTTCATGTTGGCTAAGAACTGCCATGGAGTATGCAGATTTTGCACTTTATGGCTTAGCTGCGGCTACTGTTTTTTCGAAAGTTTTCTTTCCTGAGCAAACTCCTATTATAGCATTATTGCTTAGTTTTGTTACTTATGGTATAGGTTTTATTGCCAGACCTATTGAGGCTTTATTTTTTGGATACTTAGGTGATAAGTATGGAAGAAAAAATGTATTAATGAGTACTGTTGCATTAATGGGTATTTCAACTACTTTAATTGGTTTTATACCAAGCTATGCGGTAATTGGAATTTGGGCTTCTATATGTTTAGTTATTTTGCGTTTTATACAAGGCTTTGGATAGGTGCTGAACTTTCAGGTGAAACTGTCATACTTGGAGAGTATGCTCCTAGCAAACATAGAGGTTTAATCTCTTCTATCATCACTCTTGGATCAAATAACGGAACCTTACTTGCGGCTTTTGTGTGGCTTTTAGTTACAAGTATAGATGATACTAGTTTTAAAGAATGGGTATGGAGAATTCCTTTTATGGGGAATTTTTATAGCACTTTTTGCTGTCTATATGCGTTTAAATGTAAAAGAAACTCCCGTTTTTGAAAAACAAAAAGAATTAATGTTAAAAATTCGTCATGAAAATGAAGCACATATGAAAAAAGATGATAAAACTTTTTGGCAAAAAGTCGTGCATTTTGGACTATGGTGGGTATAAGAATAAGAGAAAATGGACCGTCTTATCTTGCATAAGGTTTTATAGTAGGCTATGTAACCAAAATTTTACTTCTTGATAAATCAGTTGCCACAACCGCAGTTGTTATCGCTTCTTTAGTGAGATTTTTAATCATACATTTAGCAGGATATTTGAATGATAAATTTGGAAGGCGTATTACTTATAGAACCTTTTGCTTGCTTTTAATACTTTATGCCTTTCCTGCTTTTATGTTACTTTGATAATAAAAATGAAATTATCGTAATTTTAACTATCATCGTAGGTATGTCTTTGGCATCTTTGGGAATTTTTGGCGTGAAAGCTACATGGGGTGTAGAGCTTTTTAGAGCAAAAAATCGCTATACCAAAATGGCACTAACAAAAGAATTTGGCTCTATACTTTTAGAGGGAACTGCTCCTATGATAGCTTCAGCTTTTAGATACCGATATAGGTAATGGCATAGGATGATGGTTTAGTCCTTGGGCTTATTTTAACCTCGAAAGAAATCAAACTTGAAATGATTAGCACTTCAAGCAGGAATATACAGGCTTTAACCGCTTATAGCGTTGCTAAGGATTTATTAAATAAGCTTAATCTAGACATACCTTTGCATTTAGGTGCTCATGAGGCCTTGTACGAAGATGGTCATTTTTGGAGACAAAGTCTAGATAAAAGCATAGAAGAGTTTAAACTTGCTCATCTTTGGGATCATATAAAACCTATAAACATCCTAGAAAACATAAGCCCAAATGCTTGTATGAAAATGGGTGAGCTTATTATGCAAAATCCAGGTGAAATTTCAATTTGCGCTATAGAACCTTTAACAAACATAGCTATATCTATGAAACTTTTTAAAGATTTTGATAAAAATGTAAAAGAATTTTTATCATGGGTAGAAGTTTTGATATGCCTTATCATATCAAAGCTCACACATGAAGATTTAAATGTTTTAAAAAATCAGAATCCTCTTTGTGATTTTTTGGTACAGACTTTAAGAGTTTGGATTGATTATGCAAGCAAAACAAGAGGTACAAAAGGCACATGGATACATGATGCATTAACTATTACTTATATGCTTTTGATCCAAATTTAGCAAATTTTGATGAGTATTTAATAGATGTGATTTTTGTGATAGCGCTTTTACTGGAGGAAGCACGATAAGGTGTTCTAAAGATGCTAAAATGCCTATGAAAAATCATAAATTAAAAAACACTATAAAAGTTTTAAAATATTGATAATACTAGACTTTTAAATCTTTTAAAATCAAGGCTTTCAGATGGAATTTGCTATGAAAATTACAAAAGCATAACGACTTAATTTACCCAAGGCTATAAAAATACTTGCTTTTAAAAAAGAATACTTAGCAAATCCAAGACCTAACGCAAAAAGATCTCCCACTATGGGTAAAAAAGTAAAAAAAGCATACAAAGAGCCAAATTTTTTAAAATTTGCATTGATTTTTTCTAATTTTTGTAAAGAGCCTTTAAAATATTTTTCCAAAATTTGACTCTCTCCAAAATAAGCTAACGCATAGGTACTTAAACTACCCAGGGTATTGCCTAAGCTTGCGACGAATAAAACCATATAAGCATTAAAATCTAATTTCACAAAAGCAAGCACAAAAGCCTCACTTGCCATAGGTAAAAGCGTGCTAGAAAGAAAACATACTATAAAAAGCCCTATATAGCTTATATCATTATATAAAAAATCAAACATTACAAATTTTCTTAGTATTTATTTTCTAAACGATCATTTTAAAGAATTTTTAATAATAATTGTCTTAGAATGTAAAGTCATTTGGCAATTTTTAAAAGGAAAAAACTATGGAAAGGAAAAAATTTTCTAAATTAAATTTAGAATACTCATTTAATAAAGCTTCTTTTTCTTGGCGTTAAGCCTGCTACTACATTTTCAATCATTTTACATTTTAGTTTTAGTTTTAGTTTTAGTTTTAGTTGATCATTGTTGATTTTAAATTATTAATCATTTTAAGGAAATACTATGAAAAAATATTATGGAAAATTTGGCGGGCAATTTGTGTCAAATGAAGTAAAAATAGCATTAGATGAAGTAGAAAAAGCTTTTATAAAATTCAAAAAAGACAAAGGTTTTAACGCAGAATTAAAAGAACTTTTAGCTAATTATGTAGGAAGGCCTACACCTTTATATCATGCTAAAAATTTAAGCAAGCTTTATAATCATGAAATTTATTTAAAAAGAGAAGACTTAACTCACACAGGAGCTCATAAGATCAATAATGCCATAGCTCAAACCTTAATGGCAAAGAAAATGAATAAGAAAAAAATTATCGCAGAAACTGGAGCAGGACAACACGGGCTTGCAACTGCTACTGCAGCAGCGCTTTTAGGACTTGAGTGTGAGATATTTATGGGAGCTATTGATGTAAAAAGACAAGCTTTAAATGTCTATAAAATGGAGCTTTTAGGAGCAAAAGTTCATCCGGTAGAAAGCGGAAGTAAAACTTTAAGCGATGCAGTAAATGAGGCTTTAAATTTTTGGGTTAAAAATACCAAAGAAGTATTTTATGTAGTGGGAAGTGCGGTAGGACCTTATCCTTATCCACAAATTGTTACGTATTTTCAAAGCATTATAGGTAAAGAATGCAAAATACAACTTAAAAAATTAAACAAAAAAGTAGATTACATCATAGCAGCAGCTGGAGGTGGTAGCAATGCTGCTGGAATTTTTCATGCATTTTTAAAAGATGAAAAAGTTAAGCTCATAGGTGCTGAAGCAGCAGGTTTAGGAAAGGATACACCTTATCATGCAGCTACACTTACTAAAGGCAAAGAAGGTATTATCCATGGTATGAAAACTAAAGTTTTACAAGATGATAAAGGAAATATTGCTCATACTTTTAGCATCTCTGCTGGACTTGATTACCCTGGGATAGGACCTTTGCACGCATATTTACAAGAAAACAAAAGAGCAAGTTATCATGCTATTAGTGATGATGAGTGTATTAATGCTTTAAAATTATTATGTAAAGAAGAAGGTATTATACCTGCCATTGAAAGCTCACATGCATTAGCTTATTTAGAAAAACTTTGTCCTACTTTAAAGAAAAAAAGTGTAATAGTTGTAAATCTTTCAGGAAGAGGTGACAAAGACATGCAAAGTATTTATGAGTATAAAAAAGGTGAAATTTATGGTTAATAAATATTTATATAGGATTTTAAGTCCTATATAAATACTGATATGCTAAATTTTAATTTATTTTTAATTGTTGATTATATGATTTACAGTATTTTTGTTTTTTTGATCGTATTTAACCATATCTTTATATTACAAGCTTTTCAATGGCTAATATAAATTTTCCATGAATTCAAAATCTATCTCTTTATTTTTATTGGGAGCTTGATTATTTCGTCTTTTATTTTTGCCCAAGAACACATATTTTTACATCCAAATTTTTTATTTAAAAAATGAAAATTTGTCGATAAGAAAAATTCTTGATGCTTTGTTATTTTTAATTTTGGTTTTAATGGAAAAACTCTAGCTTGTACAACCATTTTATATTTAAAATTTCTAAAAAAACATTTCCGAACATATCTGTTGTTATTGTATTTTCATCAAAAGTATTAACTAAAACATCACTTTTTCCTAAAATTACATAATCTGTTAGTCTTGCTGTGATGGCATAATCTCCTTTTTCATTTATATATTTTTTTTGAATATCAAAATCTCCATTGCTGCTTTCAAAAAATCCCCTATTTTATACTCTCCCCACTCAACGCTTTTTAATTTTTCATTGAGTGGGGGCGGGGTATTTACTTTACCAATTTATCAATTATTTTTAATAAATTTGATACCTCCCAAGCTAAATAATCCGAAATAGTCTTTTTAAAGTCTTCTAAAGTTGGAGTTGTATCTATAGGGGCTAATTGACTTCAATCATCTACTTTTTGCGGGTATATTTTTCTCTCATAATATTCTTTTTCGCTAAAAATATTTAATTTATTCTTTTAAAACAAACTAAATACACTAATTATTAGTATATTTCTTTGGCTTTATCAGTATCTTTTAAATTACTGCTTGCTTTTTTTCTATTTGTTCTTGTAAAGCCATCATTTGGAAAATCAATAAATTTCACATATCATCTTTTTGATGGGCTTCCCCTACTCTAAAAACATATATATTTGAGCACTTGATTTTCCTATAAATAATTCTGTTGGCATTTTTATATTAGCTAAAAGTGTATTGTTTTTAAATTTCTTTATTATACCCGGTAGCTTTTCCTGAGCCTGCTAAACCTTGAATTATAATAGTAGCACAACTTTTTTTCATCATAGATAAGGTTTTTTTCACAAAAACCATACCATTAGCTGAATATGGCGGATTTAATATAAATGCATCTACAGGAAATTTTGTTGTTGTTTCTAAAAATCCATAACTACCATCATAATTTAATGAATCCTTATTCATTAAATTTGAACTTCCATCTCCCATTAAAATCATATTTAAAATAACCAACATATACTCATTTGACAAAACTTCCAATCCTAAAAGCTATTTTACTTCAATATGTTAATATTTTTTGATTTAATTCATCTAGAGAAGTTATATTTTCTTTTACATCATTTACATCTCATTCATAGCTACAGCTAAAAATCCAGTTGAACTAGTAGCAAAGTCCCAAACATATGAATTTCTATTGACTCTTATTAGTTTTGCAATAATATTGTGACATAAGATAGTGTTAAAACAACATCATTTAATTTATCTTGCGAAAATCCAAGCTAAGAATACATCTCATTAAAGAGTTTTTCTGTAAAATCTATTGTAGATCTAATTTTATAGTAAATTCCTAAATTATCTATAATTTTTGAAAATACTCTTTTTAGCTGACTTTCTCCATTTTTTGTTTTATTTATATTTTCATTCGTAAGTGTATTTGCTAAAGTTCTTTCTATTATTTTTCTCTTTTAAAAAAAGCTTCAATTTTTCTAAGAATAATATCCCTATCTCTATTACCTTCTTCATTTAAAGATTTTAACTCAGCTTTTTTAAAGGAGCTACTTTTCCTGCAATTCCAAGTGTTGCTATAATTGAAACTGCTACTGATAAACTCTATCATTTTCACCAAGTCCTTGTTTGTTTTTATATATATCGTTATTTAATTGTACTAAACTAGCGTCTATTTCTTTTAGTTCTTTAATTTTTTCTAACTCTTCTTAAAGAAAAAGAAAGTTTTTTCACATTATTTTCTATAAAATCAGTAAAATTTTCATTTTTTAAAATGACAAATCTATAAATTTTCCAATCTCTTATCCAATTCCAAAATTATCTTTTAATACTAAATACACTCCTATTAAATGTTTTAACTTTCCGCTTTCATCTTTATAGCCTGTAATCTCTATCGCAATAATATCTACATAATTTGTATAATGCAAAATTACATTTGCATAGTAAATCGCTCCATTTGGGGCATAATCTTTTATATTGATATAATTTGGTTCATTTTTTGATGTTGTATTAACAACTTAATTATCACTATTTAATTTTACTAATTTATCTTTATACAATCAAAATAGAATATTTATTTAAATTTTTATCTTCTAAAAGTAATTTAACATCAGATCTATTTCCACCTTTTCCACCATTTTTAGAAGAATACTCACTCAAAGCATCATCTATTTCTTTATTTAAGTTTTCTTGTTCTAATTTATATTCCAATTTGTAGCTTTTTAGCCAACCATTGACTAAATCAGCTATATTAGACTCTAATGATTGAATTTTTGATAATTTTTCTCCCTTTAATTTAGAATTATCTTTCTTTGCAATACCAATCTAACAGTTTATTAAATACAATGATATTTTTACTACATAATATGATTTCTAAATTTTTCTTTTAATATATTTCAATTGTATTGTCATTTAGCTAAGAGTCTTTTAAATTTTAAAATAAAGTAAAAATATAAATTGTAATTTAAATTATAAATTTATATAATTGAGAAAATTAAAAAAGGATTGATTATGTTTAAAATTATTTTATTTGTGGGTTTAGTGTTTGGAGTTTCTTATGCGGATAAGATAGATGATCTAAAAAATTCTTGCGATAAAGGAGAAGCAAAAACTTGTAGAGATTTGGCCTATATGTATGAAGAAGGGCGAGGTAAAGTTTATAAAAATAAATACAAAGCCATTAAATTTTATAAAGAAGCTTGCGATAAAAACGATGCAACTGCTTGTAATAGATTAGGAGTTATTTATCGAGATGGTATTAATGTAAAAAAAAGCTATTTTAGGGCTAAAAAATACTTTGATAAAGCTTGTGATTTAGGTAATAATATGGGTTGTATTTGGGAAAGAAAGATCCAAAAAAATAAAATCAAAGACATACTAGATAGCAAATAAATACAAACTATGCTTAAAAATTAAACATAGTTATTTTTATCTTTAAGCTCTAAATTTAGATAATACCCCGTATAAGAACCACTTTTTTCATGATTTTTTGCAAGCTCTTCAACGCTACCTTTAGCTATAACCTTACCACCTTTAACCCCACCTTCAGGTCCCATATCGATGATATAATCAGCATTTTTAATCACATCTAAATTATGTTCTATCACAAACACACTATTTCCAAGATCAACTAAATGTTGCAAAACCACAATGAGCTTATTAACATCTTCAAAATGAAGCCCCGTTGTAGGCTCATCTAAAATATAAAGAGTTTTTCCCGTATCGCTTCTGCTTAACTCTTTAGCTAGCTTAATACGCTGAGCCTCCCCACCACTTAAAGTAGTCGCATTTTGCCCTAAAGTTAGATAATCAAGTCCAACTTTTACCAAAGTATCAAGCTTTTGTTTTATCTTTGGTACTGAAGTAAAAAATTCACTTGCTTCAATAATACTCATATTTAAAACATCAGCTATGCTTTTGCCTTTGTATTTGATCTCTAGTGTTGCATCATTGTATCTTTTGCCATTACACACATCACAAGTTACCATTACATCAGGTAAAAAGTGCATTTCGATTTTAATCTCTCCATCACCACTACACTTTTCACATCTCCCGCCTTTAACATTAAAAGAAAAACGCCCTGCTTTATAACCTCGCATTTTAGCTTCTTTGGTAGCTGCAAAAAGATTACGAATTTCATCCATAGCACCTGTATAAGTAGCAGGATTTGAACGCGGGGTTCTTCCTATAGGACTTTGATCAAGATAAATTACCTTATCAAGTTTTTCTAGTCCTTCTATTTTAGCCCCACTTAGTTTTTTAACTTTTTTAGCACGGTTAAGCTCTTCTTTTGCAAATGGAAGCAAAGTTTGTAAAATTAATGAGCTTTTACCACTTCCTGAAACGCCTGTAATTGCCACAAGATTGTGTAGTGGAAAATCTACACTCAAATTTTGAATATTATTAATACTCACATCTTTTAAGCTGATAAAATCTTTTTGTTCTCTGTTTTTTTGATGGGTAATTTGCTTTTTACCACTCATATAAAGGGCGGTTTGGCTTTTGCTTTTTAACAATTCTTTATAAGTCCCACTAAATACAACCTCACCACCAAATTTACCAGCATTTGGGCCTATATCTACGATAAAATCTGCTTCTTCTATAGTCATTTTATCATGTTCAACCACGATTAGAGTATTACCCTTTTGTTGAAGATTTCTTAGGGTTTTTATAAGTTTTACAGTATCTCGCTCATGCAAACCTATGCTTGGTTCATCTAAAACATACATCACCCCACTCAAGCCACTTCCAATTTGAGATGCTATACGAATTCTTTGCGCCTCGCCTCCGCTAATGGTTCTTGCATCACGCCCTAAAGATAAGTACCCAAGTCCCACATCATAAAGAAAAAATAATCTTTCATTAATTTCTTTAAAAATAGGCTTAGCTATCAATCTTTCTTGCTCACTCAAATACGCAAAATTAGCTTCTATTGAAAAAAATGCAGTGGTATTTTCTATACTCATATCTAAAATTTCACCTAAATTTTTATCCGCTACTTTCACAGCCAAACTTTCAGCTCTTAAACGATGACCATTACAATCTTTACAGATTTTTTCACTCATATACTCACTAAGATCTTTTTCATCTTTTAACATTTCATAAGCATATTTAACCGCACCTTCAAATTTACGGCTTAAACGATGTCTTTTCCATAAAAAATTAATTTCTTTTGCATTACCATAAAGCACTAAACGCTTTTCCTCTTCACTTAACTCATTATATGGAATTTTTACCCTGATATCATTTTGCTCACAAAAGGCCATTAAAAACTTATAATAATAACTTTTATTAAACCCGTATAATAGCTTTACAGCCCCTGCTTCTAAGCTTAATTCTTCATTGATAAGCTTTTTCATATCTAATGTATATCTTATACCAAGACCATCACAACTTGGACATGCACCTTTGGGAGAATTAAAAGAAAAACTCAAAGGCTCAAGCAAAGGAAAAGAAATTTTGCAATCAAAACAAGCATTATGTTCACTATAATGAAAATGTTTAGGTATATTTAATTCTTCATTATTTAAAACTTCAATTTCTACTTCACCAAAACTCTCACTAAGTCCTTTTTCTATATCACTTGCAAGTCTTGCTAGCATATCATCTTGCACTTCAAGTCTATCTATCACAAGCTTTATCGTATGTTTTTTTGTTTTAGCAAGCTCAATATCCTCATCAAGACGCGTCAAAACCCCATCAATTTGCGCTCTAACATAGCCTTTTGCAACTAAATTCTCTAAAAGATCTGCAAAAGTTCCTTTTTTTTCTTTAATCAATGGCGCATAAATAATGATCTTCGCTCCCTTTGGAAGTTTTAAAATTTCTCCCACAATATCTGCTGCACTCATAGATGAAATTTTTTGTCCGCATTGGTGACAATGTTGCACCCCTACTCTTGCGTATAAAAGTCTTAAATAGTCATAAATTTCAGTAATAGTCCCGACAGTAGAACGAGGATTTTTAGAAGTTGTTTTTTGATCAATGGCAATAGCAGGAGTTAGGCCTTCTATTTTATCAACATTTGGTTTGCCTACTTTATCTAAAAACTGTCTTGCATAAGCACTTAAACTCTCAATATAACGGCGTTGACCTTCTGCATATAGTGTGCCAAAAGCTAAAGTAGATTTACCGCTTCCACTAAGTCCTGTAAAAACTATAAGCTTATTTTTAGGAATTTCTAGGTTGATATTTTTAAGATTATTTTCCTTAGCACCAATGATACTTATTTTGTCATTATTCATAAAAATCCTCTTTTTATCTAATCAAGCATGTTTTTTAGCAAAATCTTTCATAAATTCACTTAACTTTTGAACCTTTTCAATGCTGACAGAATTATAAATACTAGCACGAATTCCACCTAAAATTTTATGCCCTTTAAGGCCTATCATGCCATTTTCTTCAGCTTCTTTTACAAAAACTGATTCTAAGTTTTTATCATGAGCTATATTAAAACTAACATTCACTAGCGATCTATCTTCTTTTTTAGCATGACCTTTATAAAAACCATTACTCTCATCAATCACATCATATAAAATTTTAGCCTTTTGTATGTTTTGCTCATTGATTTTATCTAAGCCACCTTGATTTAAAAGCCATTTCATTTCAAGATTAAACATATATATAGCAAAGGTTGCAGGTGTATTAAATAAAGAATTGTTTTCAGCATAAATGCTGTATTTTAACATACTAGGTATATTTTTATTTTTACTACGCTCTATCATATCTTTACGCAAAAATGCACAAGCAAGTCCTGAAATTCCTGCATTTTTTTGCACTCCGCCAAAAAGCATAGCAATATTAGAAAAATCTATCTTTTTAGAGAAAAAATCACTAGAAGCATCAATTATCAAAGGACTTTTAGTCTTTGGATAACTTTTATATTGAGTTCCATAAATGGTATTATTTGAGCATATATATGCATAATCAGCATTATCGCTAAATTCAAATTGTGGGATATGATTAAACTCACTTTCTTGGCTACTTGCTACTATTTTTGTATTTACTCCTAAAATTTCAGCCTCTTTAATAGCCTTTTTAGTCCAAACTCCTGTATTAGCAAATTCACAAACTCCACCCATATATAAATTCATAGGTATCATAGCAAATTGTAAGCTAGCTCCACCTTGCATCAAAAGCACTTCATAATCATCACTTACGCCATAAAGTTCTTTAGCCATTTTAATCGCATCAAAATGCACTTCTTCAAAAACCTTACCACGGTGAGAAACTTCCATAATAGAAAAGCCTTTGCCATGATAATCAAACAAATGCTCCTGTGCTTCTTTTAAAACCTCATCAGGCAAATTTGAAGGACCTGCACTAAAATTCATTACTCTCATTTTGTCTCCTTTTTATAGTATTTGGGCTTCTTTACTCTCATTTATTGAGCAAAGTTTTATAATATCTCCTTTTTTTAGTTTTTCAAGAGAAATATTTTTGCCATCTTTTTGTAAATTTATCAAATTTTTACTTTTATCAAAAAAATTTTTATGCTGAGTTAAAAGCTCTTCAAAATTATTAAGTTTGTTTTCATAGTTTAGTAATTTTAAATTTAAAACGCTCTTTAGTTGACTTTGTAAAAAATCAAGCTTTTGTTTTCTAAGAAAAAAAGCATTTTCTAAAGATTTGGCTTTGGCTAAATTTTGCAAATGATCGATTTTATTTTGATAAAACTTAAGATGGTTTAACATTTGGCTTTTAAAACGCATAGCAAGCTCATCAAGTCCTTGTTCTAAGCTGAGTTTATTTGGAAAAATCATATCAATAGCCGCACTTGGAGTTGGCGCTCTTAAATCTGCTACAAAATCACTAATAACATAATCAATCTCATGTCCAATAGCAGAAACAGTAGGCGTTTTTAAAGAAAAAATACATCTTGCAAGTTCTTCATCATTAAAACAAAATAAATCCTCCCTACTTCCACCACCTCTTGCTAAAATAATCGCATCAAAATCATACTCATCAGCTTTTTTTAAAGCATTTATCAAAGAATTTGGAGCGCTTTGTCCTTGAGTGAGAGCATTAAAAATAGTTATTTTGCAAAGATTGTATTCTTTTTGTGAAATTAGCTTTAACATATCTTGCAAAGCAGCTGAAGTAAAAGAAGTGATTATGCCTATTTTTTTGGGAAATTTTACAATGCTTTTTTTGGCATTTACATCAAACAAACCTTCTTTTTCAAGTTTTTCTTTTAAGGCTAAAAATTTAGCTTCTAAATCTCCAAGGCTTGTTTTTTGCATACTTTTAGCGATAAATTGATACCTACCGCTTGCTTCATATAAACTCACATAGCCTCTAAGATCAAGCATATCACCAACTTTAGGTTTAACTTGAACAAATTGATTAAAGCCTTTAAACATTACGCAAGCTATACTTGATTTTTCATCTTTTAAATCAAAATACCAATGTCCTGAACCGTGTATAGTTATCTTAGAAATTTCTCCACTAAGCTCTATATCATCAAGATGAAATTCTAATAAACTTTTAGCTTTTAAATTAAGTTCTGAAACTTTCATTTTTTTCTTGCAATAAACATAGAGCAAACACCAAAGCTAAAGCTTTTATACTCTAGCATTTCAAAATGCTCACGGAGTTCTTTAATAAATTCTTCTTTACTTAAAAAATCATCAATGGAATTTGGTAAATATTCATAAGCACTATAATTTTTACTGATAAATCCACCCACTTTTGGCAAAATATTTTTTAAGTAAAAATCTCTACAAGCAGCTATAAAACCACCCTGCTCTCTTTTGGTAAATTCAAGCACAAGTAAAATCCCATCCTTTTTTAACACCCTTGCAAATTCTTTTATAGCTTCTTTTCTATCTACAACATTGCGTATGCCATAACTTATACTTATAATATCTGCACTTTCATTTTCAAGCGGAAGCTCTTGTGCTTTTGCTTGTATAAAAATAGCATTTGGAATTTTTTTCTTAGCCACTTCAAGCATACCTGCACTTGGATCAACCCCTTTTATACTAAGGATATTTTTATTTGCTCTTAGGGCTTGATTTTGCCATTCTATAATCATATCGCCCGTACCACAAGCTACATCGATAATATCAAGTTCATTATTAGAAAATTTAAAAACATCTAAACAAGCTTTTTTTCTCCAACTCACATCAGTTCCAAAGCTTAAAATTCTATTAGCTTTATCATAAGTTGGAGCTATATCATCAAACATTTTAACTATTTTTTCTTGTTTTTGCATGTTTTTCCTAACTATATATTTTTAATTTTTTAATACTTTTTTCAATTTGTTTTATTATATTTTCATCAAAAGAAATTTGCTCTAAATGATTATGTCTAAAATAATTTTTTAGCTTACTAATACTTTTTTCTTTAAACATAGTTGCAAAATAGCATAATAAAAATTTTATTCTTTCTAATTCTTCTTCAAGATTTCTTTGAGATTTTACAATTTTTTTCTTTAAAAAAACTAATTCTTTTCTTAGTTTAAAAGCTATTAAAGGCTTTAAAATTTGATTTTTCTCTCCTTGATAAATTTCATAATTATTTTTTAAAATAAAATCCATATCAAGAAAAATATCATTAATTTTTTCATCGCTTAAAATAAAAATATATTTTTCTAGTTCAAATTTACAAATTTTATCATTACAAACTTGTTTTTCTAAATTTAAAATATAATTTTGAAGTTTATTTTGAATACTTTTTTCAAAAAGAGTGCTAAAAAGCTCAAAAAAAATGCAAATTTGTCTAAGACTTATAAAAAATTGCTCAAAACTTTCAAAATTTAATTTTTGTAAAAAGTTTAATCTATTATTTTTTAATCTTTTTGAAAGCACAAAAAGTAAGATTTTACCCGCTTCAAAACTTTGAATTTGACTTGGAAAATGTAAGTTAATATCTCCTTGTTTGTCTAAAATTTTAATACATTTTACACTATCAAAAATTTTAGAAAAATCTCCATATAATGCTAAATTTTTGCTGTAGAAATTTTCATTATCTGAAATCTCTTTATAGCTTTTAAAAAAGTGAGGTAAATTAAATTGCTTTGCTTTTTCAAAAGTAGGAAAAACAACTTTCAAAATAACCAAATCTTGCAGATTATTTTTAAACTTATAAAGTAAAAATCGAATGCCATTAATCTCAAAACTAGTTCTAGTTTTTTTAATAACATCCCCTATAACATTTTTACTTTGGCGCTTAAATTCTTTTTTAGAGAGCTTATGAGTTTTTTTATCTATAATTTCATGCAATTTATAAATTGAAAATTGATAATAATCTTGATTGATTTTTTTGTATTTCACATCACAAAAAGGACTTATACGCGTAAAGAAAACGCGTATTTTATCCTTAGAATATATAATTTTTTCTTCTTTTAAATTTTTTATAAAGTCACCATTTTTGAGTAAAAAGTGTCTTTGAACTTCACAAACCATTTTATTTTTTACAAGCTTTACAACCATTCACATAAGCAAACACACCAAGATAATCAATAATATTGCCGATTTTTTTCTCAAGTTCTTCTTGATATTTATTAATCCCACTATCTTCATAACACACATCTTCAATATGATTACATTTGCTACAAATAACATGAATATGTGGATATTCATAAATATCATAACAAGTTTTTTGATTTGGAGTGTTGATTTCTACTACCAAACCTTGTTCTTTTAAGGTATTTAAATTTTTATACACTGTAGCTAAAGAAATAGAAGGGTATTCTTCCTTAATACTTTCATATAAAGATTCAATATTAGGGTGTTCATGGCGTTTTAAAATTTTTAAAATACAAAGTCTTTGAGGAGTGGCTTTTAAATCACAATTTTTAAGCAGTTGAATAAGTTCCATTATTAATTCTCCGATATTTTTTATATAGTATAACGCTTTTTTATAAAAAATGATTATATTAAAGGATATTTTTTATCTTTTAATAAATTTTAATCTTTTTACACAAAGATTCAACATCAATTTCTAGAAATTTTTCCACTTCATTTGTTTTACCATGAGTTATGAATTGATCTTCAAATTCAAAGCTTACTAGCTTTATATGACAAAGATTTTCTTTTTGTAAAAAATTTGCAATCAAACTTCCCACTCCACCTATCTTAGCGCTATCTGAAAAAATAAACCAAGTTTTTGTATCTTTTGCCAACTCTTTTAAAAGCTCTTCATCTAAAGGTTTTGCAAAAATCAAATCTATTAAGCTCGCATAATCTAAACCAAGTTTATCTAAAACTAGTTTTGCCTTAGCCGCACCTTGTCCAAAGCCTAAAAACACTTTATCGCTTTGCACTTTAGATAAAATTTGAGCTTTACCAAGTTTTATCTCACATGGATTAAAATTATCGTCTAATAAAAAATTGCCCCTAGGGTAACGAAGAGCAAAAACACCTTGATGAAAATAAGCATACTCCATGATTTTTTCCATCATAGCCTCATCTCTTGGAGCCACTAGGGTAATATTTGGTATAGCACTTAAAAAACTAATATCAAAAACACCTTGATGAGTTTCTCCATCTTCTCCTACAATTCCTGCTCTATCCATGGCAATAACAACATTTAAATTCATAATAGCACAATCATGAATTACTTGATCATATGCTCTTTGCATAAAAGTGCTATAAATTGCTATAAAAGGTTTAAAACCTTCTTTTGCCATAGCCGCCATAGAAGTCACAGCATGTTGTTCTGCAATTGCTACATCCCAAAAACGCTCAGGGTATTTTTCCATTAGCTTATCTATTCCAGTTCCACTTGGCATAGCAGCAGTTACACCTACTATATTTTCATATTTTTGAGCTAAATTCAAAAGTGTATTTGAAAAAATTTCTGTCGCACTTTTTTTGTTCATATTAGCCTTTAAGCTCTCCCCACTACTTCTATCAAAAGCACCTACCCCATGCCATTTTGCATTTTTTCCCTCAGCTAATGTATAACCTTTGCCTTTGATAGTTTGCGCATGCACTACACAAGGTTTATTCATAGCTTTAGCTTGATTGAGTGCATTAATAACTTCATTTAAATTATGCCCATCAATAGGCCCAATATACTCAAGTCCTAATTCTTCAAACAAAAGTCCAGGTGTGATAAGTCTTAAGCTTTCTTCAAAACGCTTTGCCATATAAGAAGCACCTTGAGGAAAGTATTCTAAAAGATTTTCTATGCGTTTTTTAAATTTTTGATAAAACTGCGTTGCCATTGCTTGAGATAAATACTTAGAGATAGCTCCAATTGGCTTGGAAATACTCATTTCATTATCATTTAAGATAATTACACATGGGTATTCTCTATCACCAAGCTCATTTAAGGCTTCATAAGCCATACCTGCACTTAATGCACCATCACCGATTAACACCACTGGTACACGATCTTCATTTTTTAATCTTATAGCTTTACAAGCTCCAACCGCTAAAGATATAGAAGTACTTGAATGACCCGCTACAAAATAATCCCCTTCATCAGGTTTGGTATAACCACTTATACCATTAAACTGCCTTAGAGTATGAAAATTATCTATCTTACCACTTAAAAGCTTATGCGGGTAAGATTGATGTGAAACATCGAAAATAAAAGGATCTTTTTGTACATTAAAAACATAATGCATTCCTATACTAAGCTCAACAACACCTAAATTTGAACTCAAATGACCACCATTTTTGCTCACTGTATCTATAATAACTTCACGCAAATTATTAGCTAAATTTTCTAACTCTTTAATTTGCATATTTTTAATATTTAAGTTATTCAAATCTATCATTCGTTAACCATATTTTTGATTTTTTGCAAACGATTATTAAGGTTTGATTCTATATTGCCTGCATCACTTAATATTAAAACACTTCCCTTGTTAATCGCATCATCAAGGCTAAATTTGATATTATTTTGTTCTTGCAAGTGTATTTTTACATACTCAAAATCATCAGGATTTAATTTTAATTCTATTTTAGTAGCATTTTTAAGCTCATTCATAAGTTCTTTTGCTAAATTTAATGCTATGAGTGATGAATTTTCTTCAAGCTCTTTTGCTATCACTTCTTTTGCAATAATTACAGCAGTATCGGCTAATTCTTTTTCATTTTTAGATAAAAACTCATTTAAATTTTGCACTGTACCTTCAAGTTTTTCCACACTTTTTAAGTATTTTTCTTTTAAAGCTTCTAATTCATTTTCAAATTTTTTTTGAGCTTGTTCATAACCTTCTTTGGTAAATTTTTCTTTTGCATGTTCTAATTCTACATTTAAGCGATTATTAAATTCAGCTTCTTGACTTTCTATTTGCATTTGCAACTTAATAATATTCCCTGACATTTCATCAGTTTTTTTAAGCAAATCTTCTACAAAATCAGGTTGAATTTGTGGTTGTGGAGCTTGTTGGGTGGTTTCTACTGTTTGAATTTCTACCGTTTGCTGGATAGCATTTTGAACTGGGGAAGTTTGGTTTATAGTTTGATTTTCTTCTTGTTTTTGTTCTTCATTAGAAGACATTTCACTCATAACTTTAAAATGATAATCCTCAACCACATGAGTAGAAATATTTTCAGGTGAGATCACATTGGTTAATTTAGCCATGCTTTTACTCTATCATCTCATCAGCCTCACCCACTTGGATAAGACCTTGTTCTGCAAGTTTTTGCACCACTTCCACCACTTTTCTTTGTGCTTCTTCTACATCTTTAACACGTACTGCACCTAAAAATCCCATTTCTTCTACAAAAGCTTCAGCTGCACGCGTAGACATATTTGCCATAAATTTTTGCTTTAGATCCTCGCTTGCACCTTTTAAACCTATCATCAAATCACGCTTATCAGCAGCCTTTAAAACCTCTCTAATTGCATTAGTACTAAGTTGAGAAATATCATCAAATGTAAACATTAAATCTTTAATGGTTGTAGCAAGTTTTTCATCGCTTTGTTCAATATAAGAAAGTGTTGTTTTAGAAGCTTTTTGACCCAAACGATTAAGTACTTCAGCAACAGCTCTTGGGCCACCCACTTCAACCTTATAAGAAGTAAGACTTTCGAGTTTGCTTTCAAGTACAGCAGATACTCTTTTGATGATTGAAGGTGAAATATCTCCAAGATTTGCCATTCTAATCACAACCTCAGCTCTTAATTCATCGCTAAAATACTCTAAAGTTTCTGCCGCTTGAGTAGTTTCCATATGCGCCAAAATCAATGCAATGGTTTGTGGATGCTCTTTAATGATAAAGTCTGCAAGTTGTTGTGGTTTAATTTGTGAAAGATAAGCAAAGTTTTGGTTGTTTTCCATACTTTTGGTAAGTTTTTCCAAAATTTTATTGGCAATTTCAGGACCAAAAGTTCTAAATAAAATTTCTTTTGCATATTCCAAACCACCGCTTTTTAAATACTGGTTTGACTGCAATAGAGTATAAAATTCTTCTAATACTGCTGTGGCTACAGGTTTATCAACATTCTTCGCCAAAGCAATATAACGTGAGATTTCTGTAATGACATTAATATCCATATGAGAAAATAAAACTGTCGTTACATCTTCTCCTAATTGAATTAAAAATATCGCAACCTTTTCTGGCATAGAAAGGTCATCATAGACCATTTTTTGTTCTTCACTAAGCTTTATCATTAGATATCCTTCTCACCAAATTCAGCTTCATTTTCCACAAGCTTTTGCAATAATAGCGCAACTTCTTCACCTTTTTCATTTGCCACAGCTCTTAATTTTTCAAGTAAAACATCATACTGAAGCGCATCTTCATCAAAATTATCTCCAAAGCCAAGTTGTTCTTCAACTTTCTTACGTGCAGCATTGAATTTTTCAATGGCATCTTCAGCCTCATCGATAATTTGTCCATCTTTGCCTTCCATTTCTTCTTCAAGTTTGATATCTGCAAGCATTTTTTGAGAAAATGGCACAATAACTTTTTTGTAAAAGATAAAAAGCAATATCGCTGCAAATACATACTTAACAGGCGGGATAAATGGTTCCACAAATTTAGAATAAAAAGTTTGAACCTTGTTTTCAACCTTGACTGTTCTATGAAACTCTAAGTTATTAACTTCAACTGCATCACCCCTAGCAAGATTAAATCCAATCGCACCCTTGGTAAGATTTTCAATAGCTTGAATTTCTTTATCACTCAAAGGAATGTATTCATTTGTTACATTTCCTTGATCATCGGTAATCACTTTATATTTTCCATCAACAACAACAGCCGCTGAAATTCTTTTCACAGTTGCAAATTGCTTAGTAGTGTTGGTAATTTTTTTAGAAATTTCATTATTAGTAGTGGCTTGGTTTTTTGTATAAACCTCGCGTGCACCTTTATCATCTAAACCTTCTACAGGTCCGATATTTGAAACAGCACCTGGTACACCTTGAATTTCTTTATCTTTATAACCTTCTCTATGCTCTTCTAAAGTTTGCTCACTACGCACAACTGTGTTTGGATCATATATTTCACTTTGCGATTCTTCTTTAGAAAAATCAAAATCAATACTAACCTTTGCCACTACTCTATCATAACCACCCGCAAATGGAGCAATAGAAGCAACAATTTTTTGTTCTAATTCGTACTCTTGGTCTCTTTTGTATTTGATTTGTGCAGCGATTAAGTCACTTTCAAAAGCACCCTCATCATCTAAAGGAATTCCTTTTTGATCCATGATTTTTACATTTTCAGGGCTAAGCTTTGTAACAGAAGATGCAATTAGATTTTTAATTCCCATAATTTGCTTTTTATTAAGCTTTAAGCCCTCTTTTATCGTCAAAGCTACTGAAGCAGTTGGCGGGACTTGTTGTTGGGTAAAAAGCGTATCTTTAGCAAAAGCAATATGCACTGTGGCACTATGAATAGGCTCTAAACTTTCAATCGTTCTAGCAAGCTCTCCTTCTAATGCTCTTTGATATTTTACTTTTTGTTCAGCTTCGGTTGCGCCAAATTCTTGTTTATCAAAAAGCTCAAAGCCTACTTTATTATCCTTTGGTAATAACCCAGCAGAAGCAATAGCTAAACGTTGTTTATATACTTGCTCATTAGGTACTAAAATTGTTCCTTCATTACGCAAAATATAAGGAACGCCGCTTTTTTCAAGTTGAGTTACGATCATCGCCGAATCACTAGTATTAGTATTTTCAAATAGTACCGAATATCCAGCTTCACTAGCTACCGTCGAACCACTTCTAAAAAGGGTTAAAAATACTAAAAATCCAACTACAACAACAATAGAAGCAGCAATAATAATACGCTGTCTTAAACTTAAATTTTGATAAAGCTGACCTACTTGGTGCAGTATAGTTTTATAATCCATTTATTTCCTACAAACTAAAAATTTTTAGAAAACTCTTCAAAAAACCTTGAATTTTCATATTCTGTACCTATACTTATACGCACAGCATTTAGACCATAACTTTGTAAATTTCTTATTATTATACCGTTTTTAAGCAATTTTTCAGATAAATCTGTACTATTTTTTTTATCAAAAAAATATGTGATAAAATTTGTATAACTTGGTATATATTTGATTTGATATTTTTGAGCAAAATCTTCATATAGTCGCATTTGTGAAAAATTATTCTCTAAGGTTTTTCGCACAAACTCATCATCATTAAGCGCAGCAACAGCGGCTTTTAAACTTAAATTCGTTACATTAAAAGGTGCTCTTAGTTTATAAAATACATCAATAATCTCTTTGCAAGCTATACCATAACCCACTCTCATACCACCTAAACCATAAAGCTTTGAAAAAGTTCCTAGGTATATAGTATTTTGAAATTTATTAATTAATTCTTTAGGATCAATACGCTTTTTATCATCTTTAAATGCAGCAAATTCATTATATGCCCCATCAATTGCCACCAAACAATCATCATCAATTTTCCCTAAAAACTCAAAAACCGCACTTGCATCCAAACATTCACCCAAAGGATTATTTGGTAAGCATAAAAAGATTACTTTTATTTCATTTTCATGTTTTTGATATAATTCATATAACTCATTTAAATCATGCGTTAAACTTGGAGTTTTATAAACCTTAACTCCTAATTGTTTTGCATAAATTTCATACATAGCAAAACTAACCCCGCATTGTAAGTATGCTTTAGATTGATCTAATTTTGCATGCACGATGTATTCTATGATTTGATCACTTCCACTGCCTATAATGATGTTTTCATTTAAGATGTTATAATGTTTTGCCAAGGCTTGTTTTAATTCACTCATAGTATCATCAGGATATAAATAAGCCAAGTGCGCATGATCTACAATAGCCCTTTTAGCCTTAGGACTGACTCCATAAGGATTTTCATTACTAGCTAATTTAATCACCTCTTTTAAACCATATTCTTTAGCAATTAAATCCATATCCTTACCACTTTCATAAGTTTTAATAGCTTCTAAAAAAGGATTAAATTTCATTACTTTCTCCTGATAAATACGATCCAAGCCATTTTATATGCTCAGCTTTTTTTAATACTCTTTGGACATTTTCATCATCAATATGTCCTTCAAAATCTATATAAAAACTATGTACAAATTCTCTTGTTTTTATAGGGCGTGATTCAAGTTTTGTTAAATTTATTCCTTCTTTTTTAAACTCATATAATAAATCGCTAAGCCCACCTGGTTTGTGTGCAGCAAGTGCTAAGATAGAAGTTTTACAATGAGACATTTGAGGTATTTTTATATCACTTAAAATCAAAAATCTAGTACGATTTGCCAAATTATCCTCAATCGTTTCAAATAATATAGGTACATTATAAAGTTTTGCTGCAATTTTAGAGCAAATCGCAGCTGAAGTAACATCTTGCGAAGCTAAATAAGCCGCATGAGCTGTGGATTTGCTTGCTACAAATTCTACTTCACTTAAATCATGACTTTCTAAAAAATTTCTACATTGATTATAGCCTTGTGGATGAGAATATATGCGTTTAATATCTTTTAAATTTTCACTCATACTTACAAAAGAATGATGAATGTCCATATAAATTTCAGCAAAAATCTTTACATCTTCATATTTTCCAAGACAATCAAGCGTCACACCCACTGCACCTGCTGTATTATTTTCTATAGGTACTACTCCATATTTTGCTTCTTTGTGGGCTAATTCTTTAAAAACATCTTCTATATTTGTAAGTGGAGTATAACGACTCATAGCACCAAAACGCGTTCTTGCTACTTGATGCGTATAACTTCCTTCAGGCCCTAAATAAGCTATGCTTTGAGGCATTTCTAAATTTCTTGATACAGCAAAAATTTCTTGGTAAATTGCTTCGATTGCATTTTGATCTAATAAGCCATGATTATAATTTTTAAGTCTATTTATAATAGCTCTTTCACGCTCAGGTCTATAAATACTCCCGCCTAAATTTTGTTTAATAACTCCTATATCTTTAACATGAAGCATTCTTTCATTAAGCAAAGCCAAAATTTTATCATCGATAGTATCGATTTTATTGCGTAATTTTTCTATATCTTTCATTTAAACCTCGATATGTAGTAATCCTTAATACTATCATATACAAAATTAAGTTTAGTTGTATCAAGACCTTGAGTGTTAGAAATTTTACCACTTAAAACTAAGCCTGTTTGCATACCAAGCTCATAAGCACCAAGTAAATCACCTTTAAAATCATCACTAATAATCAAAGTCTTTTTAAAACTCACATTACAATCTTGCTGTTTTAATAATTTTAAAGCACTTTCATAAAAAGCCTTACTAGGTTTTCCTATCACTTTATAATCAAACTCGCATGCATTTTTAAGCATAGACATGATACTTCCAACGCCTGGATAAAGCCTTGAGTTTTTCTTATAAATACTACCCTCATGCATTGCTATAGCTTGCACGCCATCTTTAATATACTCTATCATATTAGCAAAATCTTGAAATTTAAAATTATCATAACTTGCTAGCAAAAATGCTTTTGGATTTTTATAATCAAGCTCATAACCTAACTCTTGAAGTGAATCTAAAAATTCTTTTGCCCCAAAAGCTGCTATTTTACAAGGTTTTAAATAATCTTTTAAAACACAAAAAGGATCAATATAAACCTTTTCATTAATTTCAAAACCCAAATTTTGCAAATAATTTAAAAAATCTAATCTTTTGGTGTTATTAGTAATAATCACATAAGGAATTTTTTCTTTATTTAAAGATTTAATGAGTTCTAAAGCACCATTTATAGGACTTTTATCATAATCTGAAATCAAAGTTCCTTGCACATCTAAAAACAACATTTTAATCCTTTAAAAAATCAAGCTCTAAAGCAATTTGATCCTCATAACTTTCTCTTTTTCTAATCATTCTTACCTTGCCATTTTCACAAGCTAGCTCACATACTCTATTGCGAGTATTATAATTACTACTCATGCTAAAACCATATGCGCCTGCACTTTTAATTATAATCAAATCCCCTGCTTTTGTTTTAGCTAATTTTCTATCTTTAGCTAAAAAATCTCCACTCTCACAAACCCCACCGACAATATCACAAAGGCTTTCTTCTTTATTTTCACTTAAAAGCTTGATTTCATGATAAGCACTATATAAACTTGGACGCAATAAATCATTCATTGCCCCATCAACAATCACAAAACGCTTTTTATCATTAAATTTTTCATATAAAACTTTAGTAACAAACTCCCCTGCATTTGCTACTAAAAACCTACCAGGTTCCATACCTATGCACACATCAAGTCCTTGCAAACTTGCTAAAATTCCTTGAGCATAATCATATAAGCTTGGCTCTTGTTCATCTTTATAACAAACCCCTAAGCCACCACCTATATCAAAGAATTTAATATTAATTTTTAAAACCAAAAGTTCTTTTACCAATTTTGCAACAATCACAGAAGCTTCATGAATACTGCGTATATCAAGAATTTGCGAACCTATGTGAAAATGTACACCAACTGGCTCTAAAAATTGTGAATTTTTAGCATAAAGATACATTTTTTTAGCGCTTTTTATATCTACGCCAAATTTATTTTCATGCAAACCCGTAGAAATATAAGGATGTGTTTTAGCATCTACATTTGGATTGACTCTTATGCTTATACGAGCAATTTTTTGATTTTCTTTAGCAATTTGTTCCAAAAGAAGCATTTCTTCGTAACTTTCTAAATTTACATAAAGTATGTTTTGTTCTAAAGCATATTTTAATTCATCTTCGCTTTTGCCAACCCCACTAAAAATAATTTTATAATTTTTAGCACCTGCTTTTAAAACTCTATAAATCTCACCCGCACTAACACAATCAAACCCACTATCTAAAGAAGCTAAAAGTTTTAAAACACTTAAATTAGAATTTGCTTTAACTGCATAAAAAATTTGCGATTTTCTTGCCTTAAAGGCATCTTTTAACATTGTAAAGCGCTCTTTGATTTTATCAAAATCATAAATATAAAATGGTGTGTTGTATTCTTTTGCTAGTTTTAAATAATCCATAAAAAACCTCACTTGTAGTTATTTGTGTTTAAAATAATAAAAACTTCCTATACTCATTAAAATAAATACTGGTAGCATTATACCAAGCTCTGGAAGTAAAATTTCATTTTCACTCAATCTTGTTAATAAAAACAATAAACCCCAAACCAAAAGTATGCATACAAAAAACACAAAAGCTAAAAGTGCGAGATTAAAAAATCTTGCCGTTAAAGGAAAGTAATAATATATAATAAGCATCAAAAATGGTGCAAAAAATGGTGTAAGAACCAAAGAATATAAACTTGTTCTAAGTGTATTAGTAGAAATATTTTGTTTTACAAAAATTACCATACTTTCTAGTGCGTCTAAAATAGAATAAGAAGGATTACTCTCTACTAAAGAAATTCTTTCTAAAATTTTTGGTGAAAAGTCTTCTAAGCCTTTAATATTTTTAAATTCTTCTATACTTAAACCCTCTTTTGAAACAATTAAATTTTGTGGTACATTGATAGCTTTAGCGTCATTTAAATCCCAAGAATCTCCATTAAATTTAGCAGTTTTTGCATGGATTATGCTTTGAATGTCTAAATTTTTTACATCAAAGATTTTTACATTATATAAGGTTTGAGAACTTGTTTTTTGTATATAAATAAATTTATCATTATATTTAATCAAAACATCTCCGCCCTCTCTATCTACAACACCTCGCTTAAGAATATTGCTTTTATATTCATCCGCATAAGCAAAGGAGCTAAAATTAAGTCCTACATAAACACAACAAAAAAACATAGCCCATAAAAAAGGATAAAAAATCACTTGGTTTTTACTTAAACCCAAAGCATATAAGCTAACCAATTCATTCGAGCGTATCATATTAAAAATACATAAAACCAAAGCAAGAACTATAGCTAATGGTAGTATATAAGAAGCTGCTGAACATGTTAAAAAAAAGATATATAATAATTCTAAATTTGCACTTTTTGGCAGTCTATTGAAATTGAGTAAAAAATCAATAGCTACAAAGAAAAAAGTTAAAGAAAAAAATAAGATAAAAAATGATTTTAAATACAAAGATGAAATATAACGAAAAAAAATACTCATTATCTAACTTTTTAAAGAATATTTCGAAGCAATTTTTTCTATATTAGAATCTAAAAGTTCAAATAAAGCTTTTTTGCTATGCTCTAAAACCTTAGCTAAACTTTCTTTTTCGTCTTGCTTAAATTTACCCAAAACATGAGAAACCGCATCTTGGCCTTTTCCCACACCTATACGCACTCTCTCATAAGCATTCCCACAAAGACTATCAATACTTTTAAGCCCATTATGACCGCCACTTGATCCGCCCATTTTAAATTTCAATGCACCCAAATTTAAGTCAATATCATCATGAATTACGATAATCCTATCGCATTTGTAGTATTCGCTAACTGCTTTAACGCTTTCTCCGGATAGATTCATATAAGTAGAAGGTTTTAAAAAAAGAGTAGAAGAACTTTTAAAAAGTTCTCCTTTAAATTTAGCATTTGAAAGTTTTGCTACTTCCAAATCTTCTATAAGCAAGTCAATCAGCATAAACCCGACATTATGTCTAGTTTGCTCGTATTGTTCTCCTATATTACCAAGTCCTACGACTAAGGTCATTTTATCTTGCTTTTTCTACGCCAACTACAGCTACTCTATCAGCATCAACCATAGTTACACCTTCAGGTACAACTACATCACGAATTAAAAGTGCATCACCTACATCAAGCTTAGTAACATCTAATTCAAAATAATTTGGTAAGTTTTCAGCTGCACATTTTACTTTTAATCTTCTTTTTGATTGGATTAAAACACCTTTGTTTTTAAGACCCATTGCAGTTCCTACGATTTTTACAGGAACCATATATTTAGAAATAACACCTTTTTGTGCTACTTTTAAATCCACATGCTTTAATTCTGCTGTTACAGGATCTTTTTGGTAATCTACCACTACAACATTTAATACTTTATCTCCAACTTTTACATCAAAAGCTAAAGTAGTTTTTTTGCGTACTTCTTTAATAAATTCATTTACTTTAAAAGCAGCATTGATGTTTTCTAATCCTTTTCCGTAGATGTTTGCGATTAGATAACCATCTCTTTTTAAAGCTTTAGCAGCTTTTCTACCGATACTCTCTCTAACGATACCTTCTAACATCTGTTTCCTTTCTAAAAAAATAAACGCTAATTATATCTAAATAAGTTTATAAAGATTTTAAAATATCTTCATATGCGATACAAAATTGTTCTAAACCATCATCAAGTAAATCTTTGCAAGCTTTACTTAAAGCATCTTTTGAAATATTTGCATTGAGCTTTTTCTCTATACACTCATCTTTCAAAGGCTCTTTAAATACAAGCGCTTTACCTTTAAAAGCCATGATAGCATCTAAAGGTGCAGTGTTGATAGCTTTATCGTATAACAACTCTTTAATGTAATAATCTTTTTCTAAATCATCACCCTTCACCCCAGTACTAGCAAACAATGCTCTAATGTTAGCTTCTTCTTGCTTGATAATATAATTATAAGCCTTAGTTGCTGTAAGAATTCCTATATAGTTTTTATCTAGAACTTGATGATTTAAAAGCCTATCAAAACGGCTTACAAAAATACTAATAACCGCTTGAGGCTCTTTTTTAGCTGCAATATTATTTTTTCTAAATTCTTTTAAACCTAAATTTAAAGCTTCAAAGCATTTTTTAGTTTGCTCAAAATCAAAAATCAAAGTAGCATTTACACTAATACCATTCTTCATTAATTCTTGCATTACTTCATAAGAAGCCTCTGTAGCAGGAATTTTCATCATCACATTTTCTTTTGCAATTTGCATATATAATCTTTTTGCTTCAGCCAAAGATAAGCTAGTATTATCTTTTAATCTTGGATCAATTTCAATACTAATAAAACCATCGTTATTTTCATAATAATTCGCAGCGAGTTTATCTGCAGCTTTAGCGATATCTTCTATCGCTAAGTGTTCATACAAAGATTTTTTATCCTGCATGTTTAATTTTTTGATTTTTTCTTTATATATAGCTGAGTTTAAAATCGCATTTTTAAAAATAGCAGGATTTGAAGTAGCGCCGTTAATTGTTTTTGAATATATTAAATCTAATAATTCATGATCTAAAAATTCATTTTCTATAAAATCACACCATAGTGAAAATTTTTTCATTGTATTACCTTTATTATTTCTTTTAAATCTTTTTTATCTATACAAATATCTGCATGAGATCTTAAAATTTCTTTGGCACAAAAAGCTATTTTTAACCCGCATTCTTTAAACATAGAAATATCATTAGCTCCATCGCCCACACACATAATTTCTTCTGTTTTTAAATTTAAAAATTTCTTAAGTCTTTGTAGTATAATACCTTTTGAGTTGTTAAACATAATTTCTCCGCCAACTTTTCCTGTTAAAACACCGTTTTTACTATGTAAAAAGTTAGCAAAACCAAAATCAAAATGAAGTTTATTTTGTATTAAGTCAATTCCCTCATGAAATCCACCGCTAAAAACAATAATTTTTATATTTTTATTTTTTAAATACTCGCATAATTCTTTAGCACCATTCATCAAAGGTAAATTTTCACAGCATTTGTTTACTCGTTCGATTGGCATACCCTCTAGCAAGGCTACTCTCGCACTTAAGCTTTCAAAAAAATCAAGTTCACCATTCATTGCTTTGTTGGTGATACTTTTAATAGCATCACCAACATTATACTCATCTGCTAAAATATCGATAGTTTCTCCGTCTATTAATGTAGAGTCAAAGTCAAAGGCACAAAGCTTTATCATCAAAACTCACGCTTTAACAAAGCTTCAGCTTTTAATATAGTCAAGATATTTTCTTCCCTTTTACCTATACCAAAAATCATACCTTTTTCTTTTAGTAAGGTTTCAGGTGGTGGATCAATTCTACTTCTGTGAATTTTGATAGCTTCTGTTAATCTATCTATCACAAATCCTGCATTACCTGTAGGAGTTTGATTTCCATTTGCTATACCTTTTAAAACAATATATCTTGTTTGAGGAGTCATTTTAGAACCACCTTGATTAAATCTTTTCGCAAGATCAATCAAAGGCATTACATTACCCCTCATGTTAAATACGCCTAATACATAATCAGGCACACTTGGAACCCTAGTATATTCTATAGGTTTAATAATTTCTTGGATATTAAGAATTGGAATAGCATATTCCTCATCCCCTACCACAAAACCAACAAGCTGAATAATATCCTCTTCTTTGTCCAGATCTGGTTCTGCAATTTGTGCTTGTTGTTTTTGCAAAACTTGACTTAACTTATCATTCATCTTCTTATCCTAGTTTTAAATTTTTTCTAACTACATTTTCTAAGTACTCTGGAGAGTAAGGCTTAGTAATATACTCAGTCATTCCTACTTCCACACCTCTTAAACGGTCTGATTTGCTAGTTCTTGAAGTTACTGCAACAAGCGGAAGATTTTTATACTTAGAATACTTTCTAATTTCACCTGCCAAGGTATAACCATCCATTCTTGGCATTTCGATATCAATCAATACTGCATCAATATCATACTCACCTGATTTGATTGTATTTAAGGCTTCTACGCCGTTAGTTGCCTCTATAATACTCACACCTAGTGGCTCTAATGACTTTTGCATAATGTTTCTATCCATCTTAGAATCATCCACTATAAGCACTGTATAATCGCTTGGTTTTTCTTTCACAACCTTTTTAGCTTGCGCTTCAATTTGAGCTTTGATATCAACTTTGATTTCTTTTGCAATATCCATCATAGCCGCAACATCAATGATTAATGTAACTCTACCATCACCGCGAATAGTCGCCCCTGCTATACCTTGGATATTTTGCAAATACTCACCCATAGATTTAATAACAATTTCTTCTTGACCTACTAAAGTGTCTACTATAATACCAAGTTTACTTTCTGCTACACCTATAACAACCACATAAGTTTGATCACTATTTTCAAGCACTTGTTTTACACCAAATACATCTGAAAGTCTGACTAAAGATAAAACTTCATCTCTTAATCTTAATACATTTTTACCCTCAATAGTGTAAATATCATCAATTGGCACTCTAACTGTTTCAAGAACACTTGCAAGTGGAATTGCATAAAATTCTTCTTGTGTACCCACAAGCAATGACTGAATAATCGCCAAGGTAAGTGGGATTTTAAGCTTCATCACAGTGCCTTTTCCAAGCTCACTATCAATCTCAATCACACCATTTAGTTTCTCAATATTTGTCTTAACAACATCCATCCCAACGCCACGACCTGATACATTGGTGATCTTGGCAGCTGTTGAAAAACCTGGTTTGAAAATCAGTGCAAACGCTTCTTTGTCATTCATTTGATCTGCTTCGCGTTCTGTGATTAAGTTTTTCTCTATCGCTTTTGCTTTTAATGCATCTGCATCTAAACCTTTACCATCATCAGCAATTTCAACGACAATGTGGTTTCCTTCGTTGTAAGCTTTAAGATTAACCGTTCCTTTTTCTGGTTTGCCATTTGCCGCACGTGTTACTGGATCTTCAATGCCATGATCACATGAATTTCTAATCATATGCATAATAGGATCACCTATTTCTTCTACAATTGACTTATCAAGTTCGGTTTCTTCCCCTGAAATTTCAAGCTCCATTTGCTTACCAAGTTCACGACCCAAGTCACGCACAACTCTTGGAAATTTGTTGAAAACTTTTGCGATAGGTTGCATTCTTGTTTTCATTACCGCAAGCTGAATATCTGTTGTAACGATGCTAAGCTGTGATACAACTTGATTTAATTCTTCTAAGAATTTTTCACCATCATATCTTTCTTCAACATCATCATAAATTTTTAACAAGCGGTTTTTGCCTAATACTAACTCACCGATTAAGTTCATCAAGTGATCAAGTCTTTTTACTTCAACCCTGATGGTTTGATCCATATTTGCACCGCTGCTTCCACCACCTGCTGCAGGAACTTTTTTCTCAGCAGTTGCACCTTGTGCTTGCGGAGCTGCTTTAGCAGGAGCTGCTTTGGTTTCTTGTGTTTTTTTCTTTTCTGCGCGTCTTGCTTGATCTTCTGCTTTTCTTACTTTTAAAAGTCTTTCAATCTCTGCTTCCACTTCATCATCGCTTAGTTTATTCACATCTACTTCAGGTTCTTCAGCTTTTGGTTCTTCTTTTACTTCTTCAACTTTAACTGGTGCAACAGACTCTAAACTTTCACCTTCTGAAATAGCCGTTAATCTTGCACAAATTGGAGCAATATCAAGTCCAATAGTCGTATCATTTCCATTATCTCTAATAGAATTTAACAAGGTCTTCATCATATCAATAGACTCTAAAACTACATCCATTACCTCAGGAGTAATTTTAAGCTCATTGTGCCTTGCTTTATTTAAAACATCTTCCATGTGATGAGTAAGTTTTGTTAAAACATCAAAATTTAAAAAACTTGACGAACCTTTAACAGTATGCGCAACACGGAAAATTCTATTTAATAGCTCTAAGTCTTCAGGATTTGCTTCTAATTCAACCAAATCATGGTCAATTTGCTCGACTAATTCAAAGGCTTCAACTAAAAAATCCTCAAGTATTTCTTGAATATCTTCCATTTTTACTCCTCACCTTTTTCATGTTTTTTAATAACGCGGGAAATTTCAGCAAAGAAATCACTTGCATTAAATTTAACCAAATACCCTTCTCCACCTGCTTCTTTAACACCTTTATCACTCATAAACTCATTTGACAAAGAAGAGTTAAATACGATAGGAATATTTTTAAATCTCTCGTCTTCTCTTACTTTAGCCGCAAAATGGAAACCATCCATTTGAGGCATTTCAACATCACTTACAATGATTTTTAAGTGTTTGCTTAAATCATCACCATATGCCCCGTATAACTCTTGAAGTTTTTGTAAACCTTCAACTCCATCTTTTGCTTCTACAACTTTCAATCCGATTTTATTAAGTAAATCTTTAACAAGTTTTCTTGCAGTAGAACTATCATCAAGTGCTAAAGCTATACCTTCAATTTTTTGAATTTTATCATCTTCAATATCAGTTTGCGGGGTATAAATTCCAAGCTCTTGTACAATACTTTCTAAGTCTAAAATCAACAATACCTCATCGCCTTCGATTTTGGTTACACCTGTTATTTTACTTTTATCCAAACTACCTGCACTTGTAGCAAAATTAGCTGGTTCGATATTTTTCCAATTAATTCTACGAATTCTTTTTGCCTCATGCACGATAAAACCGATTAATACATTACTAAATTCAGTAATGATTACCCTAGGTTTTATATTTGTCATTTCTGGTTCTTGAATTTGCATCCACTTAGCTAAGTTAATCACAGGAATTACCACGCCACGAAGATCAAAGATACCTTCAACATACTCAGGCACTCCTGGAATTTCAGTCAAGAAAGGAATTTTAATGATTTCTCTAACTTTAGATACATTCACACCATAAATTCCCTCATAAACTTTATCTTGGCCTTGCTTAAAGATGCGAAAATCAACAAGTTCCATTTCATTTGAACCTGTTTTAACGACATTCTCATCAAACATTATGCCTCCTTAAGTTCTATTTTGTGAAATCTGATTTCTGAGTTATATTCTACTATAAAAAAACTTTCCTTGTATGCAAAAGTAGCTAAATTTAAATATTTTATCTCATTAAATTTATAAAGCACATCTTGATGATAATGTCCTTCTATAACAAATTTAGTTCTATAGTTTTCAATTCGATTTTTAATAATCAAATCAAAATTATTAATTTTTCCAACAAGTTGTTTTTTGTTTTGATTTTGTAGAATTTTTTGTGTTATCTTAAAGTCACAAAGATTATTGATAAAATTTAAAAAGCAAAGCAAATAATGATTTCTCAAACTTTTTAAGCAAAATTGTAAAAATGGTTTTAAAAAAATATCCCCATGAGCTAATTGGGCAAAAGTATGCGCCTTATCTTCAAATTTACAAAGCAAAGGTTGTTTATCTATACTAAAAACTTTTACACGAGTAAAAAAATTGGCTAAATTAAAATCATGATTTCCTTCCAAATACACTATCTCAATTTTTTTAGCTAATTCCTCCAAAAGCTCTATATAAGGCAATGCAAATTCATGAGTAGCTTTGACTTCATAAACTAACAAGTCAAAAATATCACCCATTAAAAAAAGCTGTGGAGTTTGAATTTCACCATTTTTTAAAATTTGTAAAAATTTCCAAAAACCACGTCTATTCTCATTTTCGTGCGCATCAGCGATAAAAATAGCATTTTCTTTGATACTAATCAATATTTGGCTTTCTCGTATTTTAAAATTTTATCATAATCAATTTCACCATTAAAAATTCTCACTCTTTTTTCATTAAAATTATCACTTAAAATATCTCTAGTTTTATTATAATCCCTTACCTTAATTCCTGCTATAGTTACCATAGTATGAATTAAATCATCACTCATAAAAGGTTTATCTTTTGCTTTGATTATTTTATTTAGTAATTCTGGATTTTTTTGTTTAAATTTATCACTAACTATAAAAAAGAACGGGATTTCAGCAGTAAATCTTGAAGTTACAAAATGCTCAGCTCTACCCCGAAATTCATAAACACTCTCTCCATGATCACTTATATACACTATAATTGCTTCCTTATCCTTAAACAAATTAAAAGTCTCATTAATAAAATAATCATTATACAAAACTGCATTTGCATAATCAGCGACATTTTGTTTTTCTTTATTATTAAGAGTTCTATTAATATCTTTATTTTCAAATTTTACAAATCCTTTCTCAAATCTTCTGTTATATTTAAAATGAGTTCCCATAAGCTGAACAATAAAAAAATTTTTTGAATCAATGCTATCTTTTATAATAGGCAACATTACTCCATCTGTTTGTTTTGTAAAAATTTTATCATCAGTAGAAAACTGATCAATAAATATAGCTTTATCTGCCCTATTGGCTACAGCTGTTGTGATACTTGTGTGGCCAGATAAAGGTTCATGATTTGATATAAATATGCTTTTATAACCTGCCAAATTAAATAAATCAACCATATTTAATTGATTAAACCATTCTTCTTCATTTTCAATATTTGAAAAATTTAAAACCCTTCTTAAAGAAGCATGAGTACTTGCAAAAGGAGCTATAACATCACTAAATTTAATCAAATATCCTTTTTTCTCTAATTCTTCTAGTTTTGGAGTTGTTTGAAGATTATATCCATATAAACTCATATAATTTCTTTGAGTACTTTCTCCAATAATAAATACTATATAAGGAATTTTCTTTTGAATACTTACCCCCCCCCTATATAAATTAAAAATACGCTCATAATTTTTCAAATAAAAATTATAACTTGCCCATATACCATTGTTAGCATAATATCTTAAAAACTGCTCTGGAATATCAATAAAAAAACTAAAATTTATTTTATCAATAGAATTTATTCCATGTTTTTTAATAAAATATCTATTGGTGCAATCTATAAGCAATCCAAAAATACATAGGATATAAATGATTCCTATAAACTTTTTTACTGTTTTATTTTTAATACTAAGTTTTTTTTGAATAGATTTAAAAATATAAAAAAACAAAAATACTATACAAACAAATAAAAACAAATAAATAATATAGCTTTTATTGATATAAGTTTCTATAAATTCAAAAATTTCAGTCCAAGTTGTTTGTAGTAACACATCTATAAACAAAGGATTAAATTTAGCAGAATAATTTAATAATAAATAAGTTTGCAACAAAAAAACTAAAATAGCAAATAAAGTTAAAAAATATACAACATACTTGGTTTTTTCCTTTAATAAAATAAAAAATAGATGAATAATAAAAATATTCAATACAAGCACTATAAAAATATTTTTTACAGCTTTAAATATAATCCATTCAAATATTTCTCTTTCAAAAGTTAAATAACTCCACCATAACGAAATGCTTGTATCTAAAATAAAAATTAAAAAAATATGCGGAAAATATTCAACGACAAAATCGAAATATCTTTTTTTTTGCATTAAAATTCCAAAGCTTTGTATTCTATAGAGATGATTTCAAATTCACTTTCACCTTTTGGCAAGCGTACTTTAAAGTCATCGCCTTCTTTTTTACCAAGCATTGCTTTAGCAATAGGCGAACTAATAGAAATATAACCTTTTTCTAAATTTCCTTCATTAACTCCTACTAAAGTATAGGTGCTTTGTTTTTCACTGTCTAAATCTTCTACTACCACAGTTGAGCCAAATTTCACACTATCATGCTCGTAAGAAGATGGGTCGATGATTTGCGCTCTTGAGATCAAATCTCCAAGTTCAGCAATCTTACCTTCTATAAAAGCTTGTTTTTCTCTAGCTGCATGATATTCTGCATTTTCTTTTAAATCGCCATGGCTTCTTGCTATATCTATTTCTTCTACCACTTTTGGGCGTTCAACTTTTTTTAAATGCTCTAATTCTTTTTCTAATTTTTCATAGCCATATTTACTCATAGGTTCTTTTTGCATAATTTATCCTTGTTTGATTTCATAAAGTATTTTAGCTAAATTTTTTGCACTTGCAAATTGCAAATATTCTTTTAAAAAATCTACTTTATCAAAAAATGCCTTATAATCGTATTTAAGATAAGCTTGATGCAAATTTTTTACGCTCACTTGCTCTTGTAAAAATTCAGGATTAAGTTCGCTTTTTCCTGCAAAATTTAAAAAGATATTTGCAAGGCCTATATACTTAAGCTTCACAAAACATCTTGCGATAAATACATCAATAGCTTTAGCCTTATAAGCAAGCACAAAAGGCGTGCCAACCAAAGCTGCTTCAAGTGTAGCTGTGCCACTACAAATAAAAGCAAAATCAGCATTTTTAAGCACTTTTGGGGTATTAGTTTGAATTTCAAAATTACCCACATCACCATAAAGATCTAATCTTTTTAGATTAAACTCAGGCACACAAAGGATTTTTTTACCTTTAAATTTAGTGCTTAATTCTCTAAAAATAGGCATTAAACGCTTTATTTCACTTTTTCTTGAGCCTGATAAAAAAGCGATGACTTTTTCATCATCTTTTTTTGAAAATATAGAATTTATATCTTCTTGGTTTTTAAACTCTTTTATCTCATCTAAAAGCGGATGTCCCACATAAGTGCTTTTACTAAAAAACTCACTATCAAAAGGTAAAATAGAAGCTAGCACATCAAAATGACTTTCTATGATGGGTATACGACCTTTTTTCCACGCCCAAACTTGAGGTAAAATATAATAAATTCTTTTTACTTTAGAATTTGCTTTTTTTAAAGCTTTTGCAAAAGGTATGTTAAAAGCAGGTGAATCTATACACAAAATCGCATCAATATTTTGAGTAAGACTTAGATTTACTAGCTCTTTTATAGCTCTTTTAGCTTTTAAAATGAGAGGCAAAACCTCTATAAAACCCATAGCACTAAACTCATGTGAACTATAAAGTGGCTTGGAATTTAAACCAAATTCTTCACATAAATTCTCATCATAAATTCCCACTAAATCAAATTCTTTATACTCATTTTTATAAGCTTTTAAAACTTCTTTTAAATGCAAATTTGCTGAAGGCTCTAAGGCACAAACTAAAAAGGTTTTCATTTGAAAATATCCTCTATTGTGGATTTAACAAAGTCTTTTAATTCATCCGAAAAAGTATAATTTTTATTATAAAAAAATAAATTAACTTTTATACTTTTATCTTCATAACTTAAATTTTTATTTTCAAATATTGCTTTAAAGCCTTTTAATTTAAATCTAGGATTATCTTCTATTTTTAAGCCTTTTGGATCTATAAAATATATAAAAAAATCTCCACTTTGTTTATTTTTTAACCAAAATATAAAATCAGGATAAAATTTTCTTTCTTTTTGCTGTTCTTCATCAAAATAAGGGATATAAATTTCATCTTGATTTTCTACCAATTTAGAAAAATACCATTCATATTGTTCAAAAAAAGGTGATTTTAAATTACTTTCTAAATCTTCTAAAAATTCTTTTTCGCTTTTATTAGAAATGGCAAAATTAATCTTATTTTCTTTATCGTTTTTATTGTAAATGATTAAAGGGCTATAATAATGCTTGCTAAGTTTTGCACTAATTATATAATTTTGCACTTCCTTGCTTTTTTGACTTTCTTTTATACCTTGCATTAGCTCATCTAAATTTATTTTTTTATTTTCAAAGTCTGCTTTTAATTCATCTTCACTTTTTGCATTTAAAACATTTTTTATAGTCTTATTAATTTTTTGAACGGTTTCAAAATCTAACTTTGCTTGTATATTTTTATGGTGCGTTATTTCTTCTTCTAACTTTACAAATTTATCTAAAACCTTAGCATTAGAATTTAACACACTATTAATTATTTTTAATGTTGTTTTTTCATTAAATTCTACTCTATCTCCTGATAATTGTATTTTACTTTCTTTGCCATTGCTAAATTTATAAAATTCTTCTAATGTAGAATATTTAAAATTTTTATACAAACACTGCTCTAAAATCAAAACATCCTCATCATAAGATTTTATAAATTCTTTTAAAGATTTTGCTTCTTTTTCTGAAATTTTATAAATATTTTTTAGTTTTGCTTCGTTTTTGTATTTTGGCACAGGTAAATTAAATGACATTTTTGTTTCTTTAAATCCTTTTAAATGCATACTTTCCATAAATTCACATTCTATACCCTCTATGATAGCTTTTATGGCTTCATTATCACTTGCCATTACAAAAAGAGTTTCTAAACCGCATGCTAAATTTACACATCGCTCATCGATTTTAAACATTTCTTTTAAAGCATTTAATCTCTTTCTTATATTTAAGAAAGGTTCTATTCTAACACCTCTTCCTATAGTTTGTAAAACATATTTTTTAGCATTAATACTGCCTATATTGATAAAAGAAATTAAATTTACGCGATTGCTATCCCAACCTTCTGAAAAAACTTTACTTCCTAACATTATATTGATAGAAGAATGACTTTGTGATATATCACTTATGCTTTCTACCCCAAGCTCAAGTAAAAAATCTTTTTCCCATTCTTTTGCATTTGAAATATTTAAAAGCATGAAAGATTTGTTTGAATTTTTACTCTTAAAAGCTAATTCTTTATCATTTCCTTTAATACTATAGCATTCTAAATTTGCATTTGCATTTGCATAAAAAATATTTTCTCTAAGTTCATCGTTATTTGCATTTTTTATATATTTCAAAAAATCATCGCTTAGTGTATTTATACCAAAATGCAAATTTTGATTTTGAAGTTTTTCATGAAGTTCTAAGGCTATATTACCTACATCTACTTTATTTTTTAGCACACTATGCACTACTTTAAAATACGCTTTTATACCCGCATCTTGAGTATTTACTTTATCAGAAACTGCTATAATTAAAGGATTATGATATGTAAAATCTTGTCTTTTTAAAAACAATTCTTCTTTTGATTTTACAATAGCATTGAATATTATAAAACTTTCTAAAATCGTTTTAATTTTTGCTTCTTCGTTATTTTCACTTTTAAAATCTAAATTCTCATTTAAAACTGCTATATTTTTACCATATCCTTCTTGATTGAATTTTTGAAGATTATAATTATAAGCACAAGTTACAAAGTCTATTTCATCTTCAAAAGTAGCAGAAAAATTAAAAACAAAGCCTTTTGGAAATTCATCTTCTTTGATAAAACCTCTAGCAAGCTCATGATAATAGTTTTTTCTTAGTGATGTTTTACTATCGCCTCTATGAGCTTCATCTAACAATATATACCAACCATCTTTATTAAGATAATTTTTATAATTTAATCTTTTTGCTTTTTTATCTTTGCCTACATTTTCTTCACTCTCAAGTAAATCACTTCTTGCAAAATACACCACCGCTTCATTTAACAAACTAGCTTCTTTTTCTATGCTTTCAAAATCTTTTAAATCTTTTATTTTGATAAAATTACTGTGATGATTGTTGTATTTAGCTATATTTGCTTTAAATTGATTTAAAATCTTGTCATTTGGTGCTAAAAGCATGATAGGCTTTTTAGGTAATTGATTATTTTTAATAAATTCATGTATCAAAGCTATAAGTTTGATCATAACTATAGTTTTACCGCTTCCTGTAGCCATCCAAAATGAAGCTCTTGCGATATGTTCTTTTTGTAGTTTTAAATTCTCGCTTTCATCTTGATAAAATTCTAAAAGTTTTCTGTGCTCTTGATTGTATTCATGTAAATTTAACTCATCTTTCATATAAAAAGAAAGTATGGCTAAAGCATTTTTAACACTTTCTTGCTGATAAAATTGCAAATTTATGGCTTGAGAAAAATTACTAAAATCATAACTTTCATCAAGCTTTTGTACTAGTGATTTATCATGGATAAATTTGTTTAACAATAAATGTTTTCTTGTGTTTTGTTTTGCTTTAGCCATTATTTTCCTTTAAAGCTTTAATTGTTTATTATCATTTGCAGCATGTAAGAATTTTTTACATACTGAAATTCTTATAACCGCTCATCTTGCAATATGTTTTTAATATACATATCAATATTTTCTCTTAGGATGTAAAAAAGTTTTACTAAACTTTCTTGATTTAAATACACACTATCGCCAAGTTCATAAAGCCCTGCTTTGAACTTTTTAACTTGCATAGTGTAAAAAATAATGTTATTTGCATTAGCTTATTACCTCTGATCTCAATTAAAAAAGGCTTGGCATTTTATAATCATACTTTGTTTGCAGATATTTTTCAAATTCTTGAGGAATAACTTTAATTTTATTTTCATTGAAATTAAAAATTTCTTGAATAAAGTATTCCTCCGTTTCCTTATTTCCATTTTTTATTTTTGTATCTATGCGTAATAAAGCCTTGATAATATCATCCTGATTACCTTCTTTAAGCGGATAAAAACCATCCAAAAATTTTGACATAAATACATTATCTAGTATTTTTGCATTAAACTTTTTTTTAGTCTCTAATAATTCAAATGTCCATTTTCCTTGTTGCTTAGTGTTGATCGATTTTGAAATTATTAAATCTAATATTTCATAATTAGGTTTTAATTGACGGATAATATCACCTTTTTTAATATGATTAATAAAATCTTTTTTTGGTATTGCATTGCTATTCTCATTGTTAAAACTTATTGATTTTATCGTTTTGCTCTTATTGATTGCTTCATACAACACACTTTTTTCTTTTATAGATTTATCTAAAATATACCCGCAATTACCTAATTCATTATTTATTTTTTCGAGTGTAAATATATCTTTTTCTAACACACCTTTTATTGCATCTCCTAAAATTTGTCCAGCCCTCTTATAGTAATATGGTGTTTCATGTCCTGTTAAGCCTTCAACAAAGGCTCTACCAGCTTCACTTTCATTGAGCCAAGTCAAAATACAAACACCTGTACCTAACAACATATGTTTAATTTTTAATTTAAACGAACCTTGTTCACATGGATATATAACCAATGAAATATCTTGATAATTTGATAACAACTTTACACACAAATCATTGCTAATTATATTAATAGCATTTACAATCGAATTCATTTCATCAAGAGTAATATAATGCTCATCTTGTCCTAAATAAATATATAATTCACTCTCATTCATCACTTTTCCCACCAAATTAGATTTTTTAGTTTTGGATATTTAATTAAATCTATATTTTCTAAATTCACAATCTCATCGTTTTCAAATTTGCAAGATTTTATGCCATTTTCATCTATAAAAATATTTTTGATTTGAAGTCCTAAAAGATTTGACATCGTTAAAAATATATCAAATTCTTTATTATAAGCATTCATATCAAGGCATATATTTTCACCTTTTTTGAGTGCTTTTATGAGTTTGCGTGATTTTCTATAATCTATGAGTGAATTTTCATCAAGTTTGTATTCACAATTTTCTAAACTTTCTTCATAGCTTTCAAGTTCATAGTATCTAAAAGCACCACCACCTTTAAATTCTACTTCTTTGCTTATACCACAAACAAAACCATTTAAAACTTTTTTCATTCTAGGAATGATGACTTTGTAAAAATGCTCTCCCATTTCCACCCCAAGCCATTTGCGTTTTAGTTTATGTGCAGTAACTATTGTCGTGCCACTTCCCGAATAATAATCAAAAACTATAGAATTTTCATTACTGCTTGCCTTTATTATTCTTTGAAGTAAAGCTTCAGGTTTTTGAGTTATTTTATATTCTTTAATTCTTTCCAAAGCTTGAGCATTTATTATAGGTAATTCCCATACAGATCTCATTAGCATTTCATCTTTTTCATATTGTTTAAAAATTTTTCCACCGCTATGTTTTATCTCTTTATACTTTCCATTTTCATCTTCTTTATTGTATTTAGATTTTGAAAATTCACTAATTTTTTCCATAGCTTCTAATCGATTAAAATATAATTTATCAAGTTTGTTGGAAAAAAATAAAATATAGTCATGTTTATTCTTAAAACCTATCTTTGGCTCTCCAGTTCCTTGATAACTCCACACAATTTCATTTACAAAATTCTCTTCCCCGAAAACTTCATTTAAAAGTTCTCTGCCACGATAATTTGCATTGTGATCCAAATGCAAATAAAAACTTCCTTTATCGCTTAAAAATTCTTTTGCTAGTTCTAAGCGATTATGCATCAAAGAAAGCCAAGTACTATCTTGAAATTTATCTTTGTAATCAAAGTCGCTTCCTGTGTTAAATGGTGGATCTATGTAAATTATATCTATTTTACCTTGGTATTTTGGCATTAGAGAGTTAAGTGCTTGAAAATTATCTGCTTTTACAAGCTCTCCGTTTAAAATTTCATCTAAATTTTCAAAACTTTGCAAAAGTTTATAATAATTTTTCTCACTTAAATACTTTGTATCAAATGGTAAGAATTTATATTTTTCATCATTTATAACATTTATATCAAATTCATCATTTATGAAATTTAATTCTTTCCATTCTGTGATTTGCTCATTAAATTTTATATCTTTATAGATGGATTTTAAAATTTCATCAGCGTTATTTGAGTGTGATTTAATAGTATCTAAGCTAAATACATAGTGAGCATTTTTAGCAAATTTTGGCTTTAACCATATAGCTTTTAACTCATTTTCAAAGTCAGCTATCAAGTCAATGATAGCAAAAGCAATTTGTTTTAGAGCGTTAATCTCATCTATCTTTTCTTTGGTCCATTCGGTAATGCTATCATTCACATAAGAAAACAACCACAAATCAAATTGTTCTTTTAAAAATTCTTTCGCATTTTTATGTATGAAAAAATCTACTTCATTTTGTTTTTTATAAGTTTTAAAAAGCTTTTTTAGCTCTTCTTCTTTTATGTTTATTTGTGCATTTTTTAAAGTCTTTAAAAAAACATCACTAAATTCACTTGAGTTTTGTTTAAATACATTTGCGCCATCATAATTTTTAGAATTTATCACTTTTATGTTTATATTGCTATCTTGTATATTTTTGCAAATAAAAATTGTTTTACTTTTATTATTATCAGCATTTTGCTCATACTCATCGGTAAGAAAATTTAAAGTGTATTTTTTATCTTCACTTTGCAAGCTTAAAGGATTGTAAATAGTATCTGATTTTACATAGTATAATTTTTGTGTTTTATAAAAAAGACTTGTGTCTTTTGAGTTTGAATATACCCTTGCATAGATATTTTTATACATAGGTGTATCGTAAAAAAACGGCGTTCCTGTTTCGTTTAAATAAGTGCTAAAAAAATTATAAAGTTTATTATAAGTATCTGTATAAAGCTTTTGCGTGTCTAAATAGTCTTTGATTTTTTGAAAATATTTTTCTTTTATAACAAGTAAATTTGTAAAACCATTTTTAGCATGATTTTGCGAGTTTTTGATTTTCACACCCAAATAACAATCTTCTAATTTTGAATAAAATGCTTTTTTATAATCCATATTTTGCTCTTCCTTAAAGTAGATATTAATTATGTTTTCATTTTCAAAAATCATTTAAATTCTTAAATAAAACATATATTTTAACAAAACATAATAAAATTATAAATTATATTTGTCGTTGCAAAAATTTAGTTAATTTATATAGTTAAACGACAAAAGATTTTAAATGCATGATTATAAATTCTAAATCATTCTCGCTAGAAATATCTTTATTATGCAAAGGAATTTCTAGTAAGCTAAAATCTTTAAAAAGCTTTTTTGCAAGTTTTAAATTTTGCAAACTTATCTCAAATCTATTTTTAAAAAATTCATCATTACTGTTAGGTGGAATTTTATTAATAATAATCGCAAAAGGGGCTATTTTTTGTATTTGTAATTCTTCAATAGCTCTTAAAGTCTCATTTATAGGTAATATTTCTAAATTCAAAACAAAAATAATGCCACATTGCTTAAAATCTTTTAAAATATTTAAAAATTTAGAATACCTTAAATGCCTATTTTCAAGATTATCCTTTAAAATGTCTTTACCTTCTATATTACCAATGATATTTTGTAAATTTGAGTTTTTTTCTCTTTGTTTTAATAAAAGCTCACTCCAAATTTTTAAATTTTTTGGCATTTTAAATAATCTTAAAGTATGACCTGTCGGAGCTGTATCTATAACAATGTGATCAAAATTTACATCTTCACTTATAATTTTTATCAATTTATCAAACATAGCACTTTCTTGTGCAGTAGCACTTTCTTTGACTATATTATAATAATTATCAAGCATTTCATAAGAATTTGGACTTATAAACTCTTTTGTTGCATTACTTACATTTTCTATATATTCTTTTGCTTCCTTTTTCGGATCTAATTCTAAAATTTGCAAGTTTGCATTATGTTTATTATTTTTTTCTATATCAAAAATATCTTTTAAATTATGTGCAGGATCAGTGGAAATTAATAACACTTTTTTACCATTTAAAGATAACATCTTAGCTATAGAACTAGATATAGTGCTTTTACCTACTCCTCCCTTGCCACCTATAAAAACTATCTTTGGAAAAATCATTTTAACAACAACACGAACAAGGAAAGTTATCAAAAACACTATGCTTTAAGCCCATCTTTGTATGCCATTTATGAAATTTTGGTGACAAAGTGGGTATAAGCTCTAAGGTATATAGCATAAAAGGATTTTCTATGCCCATAAGCTCTGAAAAAGTGATAATCATAAAAAAATCATCAATTTCTTCTTGTTCTTTTTTTATAGCTTTTCCGTATTTAGAAAAGTAAAATTCTTCTAATTTTTTAGAAAAGCTATGAAATACATTCATTTGTTATTACTTAATGTTTTGCTTATAGTTGATAATGCTGATAAAACCACTAGTATAGTCACTATCAAAACCAAAATATCAATTACAAATAACAACCAATTACCTTGATTGTAAAATTCAAAAACCTTTATCAAAGCACCCCAAAATGCCATGATTAATATAAACACCAAAGGTACTAAAACAACCAAAGAACCGCCTATTTTTTTATTTTTAATTAAAATAACCGCTATAGTTAGCAGAGTTAATGAAGCTAGTATTTGATTGGTTGCACCAAATAAAGGCCAAATTGCAACTTCATTTTTACCACCTTCTCCTATACCATTCATCGCCATTATAAAAGATATACCCACAGCCAAAATAGTTGCAATAACATTTTTTCTCAAGAAAGGAATTTTATAAATTTCACCCCATTCTTGAATGATATATCTTTGAAGTCTTATACCAGCATCCATCGTTGTTGCTGCAAATAAAATAAGCATCAAAGAAAATAAAGTAGAAGCTGCTTCAAAAGAAAGTCCAGTGGCATTTGCAACAATAGCACCCCCACCAGAAGCAAAATTACCTGCGCCAGGTTTAAATAAAGAGGTCCATGTTTCAGGATTTAATCCAGCATTCATGCTTAAAAGTCCAACACCAGCCACACAAGCTATAATTGTACCTAAAGCCAAACTTCCTTCTCCAACTGCTCCTAAATATCCAACAAATCTTACATCACCCTCTTTATTAATTTGTTTAGAAGTAGTTCCACTTGCTACTATACCATGAAAACCACTAATTGCGCCACAAGCAATAGTAATAAATAAAACAGGTATAATCAAGCTATAATCTCCAGCTTTTATAGCAGGAATTATATCAGGCGCTAAAACGGTAGGGTTGATTATAACAATAGAACCATACAAAAGAAACAAACCTATAACAAGTTGAACTCCATTTACATAATCTCTAGGTTGCAACAACATCCAAACAGGTAAAATAGAAGCAATTCCAGCATATATAAATAAAATCACTACCCATTGTCTTAAAGAATCAAGTCCAGCTATATTTTCAGGTAAATTCACAGGATATGCGACACCAATTGGTACTAAAATATACAATAAAACAACAGCTACTATGGTAACCAAAGCTAAATTCATTTTGAACCTATAAATTGCCTGCCCCATCAATAAAGCAATTAAAATTGCTCCCCAAGCAGGTATAATAGTAGTTGGATACTCTACTGATTCTTTTGCTATGATAACACCAAATGCAGCATTTACCATCAAAAGAACCAAAAATATTACTACCATAAATAATTGCCCAATCTTTGTTCCTATAACTTTTTGACAAACATTTCCTATAGATTTTCCTTGATTTTTAACACTGGCCCACAAAGCTGACATATCATGAATTCCAGCAAAAAATACTGTTCCTAAAACAACCCATAAAAATGCAGGTAACCAACCCCATTGCACTGCTATGGCAGGTCCTACTATAGGCGCAGCACCCGCAACTGCAGTAAAATGATGGCCCCATAAGACAAATTTATTTGCAGGAACATAATCAATCTCGTCTCTAAACTCATGAGCAGGAGTGATATTTTTATCATCAAGTTTTAAAATATATTTAGCCACGAATCTAGAATAAACAAAATAGCCAAACACGAACATAGCAACACCAACAATTAACAAGATACTAGCACTCATGCAATCCTCCTAAATATATTTTATTGTAGCATTAATTGCTATATATTTTTCTTTATTTCTATATAAAAATATATATTATTTATATTTTACACAACATCACTCTAAAGGTTTTGCATTAATTAATGGTGGAGTTAAAATCATAAGCTCATTTAACTCGGCAAAAAATGCTGGATCTATAGTACAAGTGCCTAGTCCAAATCGATATTCTACAGGAACATTTGGATTAAAAAATGTAATAATACACTCATCGCTATTTAAAACCAAAGATCTTATTTGTACAGCTGAAGTTGTAGTTGGCATAATAGAAAAAACTGTTTCTAATTCTCCAGTTTGTAAATCTAAAGAACAAGATTTACCCGTAAAAAACCCATCAGGAGCTATAGCTAAACACACATCTTCATTAATTGGATTAGTAAATTGAACATAGCCAAAGGGCAAACGCTCTGCCATTTTGTCCCTAGCTTTTAATTTCTCATCTAAAACAATTTCTTTCACAACCCAATTTTGATCTCTAAGATCTTGTGAAGTTTCTCTAAAAGGACTTAAACTTATACCTGTTTCTAAAGATCTTATAGAAAGCATAGAGGTTGAGTTAGTAGATTCATCCAAGGCAAAAATAAAACTTAAAAATAAATTCAATATAATTAAAATTTTTTTCATATTATTTCCTTAAAATTTCCTAAAATTAACAGGATAATGATCTGAAGCTAAAAAAGTTCTAAGTCCAGCAAACATTAAAACAGCTGACAGCAGCGGTGGAGTCTGTCTCATAGCATTACCTACTATTGCATAATCAATTGTTCTTCCAGAAGTAGTTTGAGTAAAACTAGGTGGGAAAAACACATTAACTCTTCTTAATAAATCTCTATCTAATAATCTTAAAGTATCTAATGGTTCTCTATTAAAATCTCCTGCTATCATCCAATTTACATTAGACATATTTCTAAAATGCATATCAACTGCTGTTACAATTGCACCAGCATCATTTCCACCAGGAGAAAGAGCATGCACGTTAAAAAATACATCATCTCCTATACGAATACCTATTATAGGACGAGACGCAACAGTAGGAGATGGCAAAATAATAACCTCATCAGCCATTCTTCTACTAACTATAGCAAAATTAACTCTATTTGCTCCTACATCAATACGAGAATAATAAATAAATACATTATTAGGACGCGATAAAGTTCCTAAATTCCAAATATATTCGTGTATGGGAATTCCAACTCCTGCTGGTTGAACCTGTCTTGGAGTCATAACTGCAGTTGAAGGTAAAATTCCAGCCTCTTGAACCATTAATATATCCAAAGGATTTTCTCCTGTTATTAATTGCCTTATGCTTATTGTCCATTTGCTTTCTGTACTAGTTGCTGATGAACCTTGCAAATTCCAAGTTCCTATATTGTAATCTTCAATAGCACCAAAAAGATACCAAACACTCAATAAAATTAACACTATTTTTTTCATTTTTCACCCTTTAAATAAAGTGGTTTTGCATTAAATGCAGGTGCGGTTATATACCATTGTTGATCTAAATTATCTTGACCCTTTGGAGCACATTTTGTTAAAAAGACTTGTCTTATAGTATCAAAGTCTTTTAATGGATTCTTTATAATAACTCTCATACATGTTTTAGTTGCTAAATTTTGAATTTTTACAGCCTTGTTATTGTATGGAATTAAAGTCCAAAATTGTGCTTGATTACTTTCATCACAAGGATAATGAACAACTCCTCCATTATAAGCATTTAAACAAGTACCTGTTTTTGAATTTTTAATCATAAAATTATTATTTGGAAATTCGATTAATTGCCATGCTCTAGCATTACGAAAATCTTTACTATTAAGTAAGGTATAAGCCCATATCCAATTGCCAGGATTTGGATTTGAGGCTACTAAAATACTTCCAGCAGGATTCATTATGGTTACAAAATCTCCTTTTACTCCTTTACTTTCAAAGACAGCTACATCACTAAACTGCCCGCCCAATAATCTTGGTTGAGGCTTAAAATCTATATTTGATGGATTTGACTTTATACTTGGTGGATATAAAGGCACTTTAACCTTGGTAGAATTTTCACTTGTAGTTATTTTTAAATTTTTTGGTTCTTTTGGGACACTCCCTAGTTTTAAAGGATCACTATCATGTACATCGCCTAAAGATCTACCTAAAGGATTTAAATCTTCTTTTGAAGAACAACCTAAAACCAACATCGCAAAACATATTATAACAACATATTTTTTATTCACAAAAAACCTCCTTTTATTTTTATAATTAATTTTAGAAAAATTAACATAAAAAAAATATAAATAAACAATTATTTACAATAAAATATTTGCTACAATAATGTAAATTATATTTAAAAAGGAAAAATATGGATATAGTTGAGAGATTTATAAATTATACAAAAATAAACACCACTACAAATAGAGAAAATGGTGCTAAAGGTATAATGCCATCAAGTCCTAATCAAGCAGAACTTGCAAAATTACTTGAAGAACAATTGCATGAACTTGGTTTAAAAGATATAAAAAGAAGAGAAAATACCATCACAACAGCTCTTTTACCAGCAAATACTCCAAATGCACCAAAAATAGCATTTTTTGCACACTTAGATACGAGTATGGAACAAACCAATAACACTAAGGCTCAAATCACACACTATAAAGGTGGAGATATTTGCTTAAACAAAGATTTAAATTTATATTTAAAAGAAAGTGAATTCAAAGAACTTAAAAATTATATAAACGATGATATTATACACACAGATGGCACAAGCTTATTAGGAGCTGATGATAAAGCAGCTATTGCAGCTATAATGGATATGTTAGAATTTTTTGTAAAAAACCCTGAAATTAAACATGGCGATATTTATGCTTGTTTTTTACCAGATGAAGAGCAAGGCTTAAGAGGTGCTAAAGCTTTTGATATAAAAGAAATAAATGCAGATTTTGGATATTGTCTAGATTGTTGTGAAATAGGTGAGTTTATCTACGAAAATTGGAATGCAGGAGATTGTGAGGTAGAATTTATAGGAAAATCGGCTCATCCTATGAGCGCTAAAGGAAAATTGATCAATTCTTTAATACTGGCTCATAAATTTATATTACTACTTCCAAATGGTGAAGCCCCTGAATATACAGAAAACAAAGAAGGATATTTTTGGGTAAAAGAATTGAAAGGAAATAGTGCTAAAACTATATTAAAAATCGATGTGAGAGAATTTAATGATGAAAAATATACTCAAAGAATGCAATTTTTACAAAAATTATGTGATAGTTTTAAAATTCTTTATGGAGAAGAAAGAATAAATATAAAATTAAGCAATAGATATAAAAATGTATTTAATTCTTTAAAAAGCACAGATTCTTTACCTATAAAACTTGCATTAAAAGCTTATGAAAATCTAAACATAAAAACTAAAATCACTCCTATGCGCGGAGGATACGATGGAGCTGTGCTTTCAGAAAAAGGCCTACCTTGTCCAAATATCTTTACAGGAGCACATAATTTTCACTCTATTTATGAGTATTTACCAGTAAATTCTTTAAAAGCAGCTAGCAAAGTTATACAAGAAATTATTATACTTGCAGCCAAAGAAGTTTAAGCTTTAAAAGCTTAAACTTATAACAACACAAAAGCAATTACCACTACTGAAATCACACATCCTAAAACTGTTCTCTTTACAATTTCTAAAGGATTAACACCAGCAATTGCCGAAACAATAATACAAGCTCCCAAAATAGGAGAAAGATATCTTCCAAGTACTGCAGACATTGCCACAGCTGTTCCTAATTTTAACTGATCAAAACCAAGATCTTGAGCATGAATTGTTACTGCCTTATTAAATGCCATCGCAGCAGCATCTCCACTTCCTGTTACCATAGCCATTAAAAAAGGAATAAAAGTACCGCCAAAACGCACATAATCTTGTTCATTTTTAAGCCATTCTATGATTATATCTATTACTCCGCAAGCCTTAAGACCTGCTACAAAAACACTTGCTGCTATAATAATACCAATAATTTCAGCATAAGATTTTCCCATACCATTAAAAAATTCTCTCGAAATTATATCAGGTTTAGTCCAAGTTACAACTACAGCAATAATAGTACCTAAAAGCATAGCCTCAGCCACACCTATTTTAGATGTCCAAGATAAAAATTCATACATTCGCAAAGGACTTGCACCTATTATTAGAATTGCTAAAGGCACTAAAGGCATCAATGCATATAAAATACTAACTTTTTCTATACTTTCTTCTTTAATATTCTGATTTGCTACCTCAAACACCTTACCTTTTTGATAATCTTTAAAAACTAAAGCCATAATCATCAAAGAAATCATTACTATCACTCCTGCTGTTAGAGCATTTGGAGTTTGAACTAAAATTATTTCTTGTATATTTTTACCAGAAATTTCAGAAATTAAAGCTGTATGCGAAACCCCTGGACTTAATATACCACCCATAGTTCCACAAAGAACAGTAGCTGCCGCCATAGCTGGTTTTATACCTGAAGCCATTAAAAGTGGTATCAAAGTAGCTCCAACTGCAGCCGAACACCCAGCAGCTGATGGTATAGCTATCGCGATAAAAAAAGTTACCATAAAAGCAAGGGGAATTAAAAAAAATCCTACATTTTTTAAAGGTGCTGTTAAAAGCTTTACCAAGTGCTTATCACATTTGGTAACCTTCATCACAAAAGCAAAGCCCATACTTGCACAAATTGCTTCAATCAAAGCAGGTTGAACCATAGCATGAGTAAAAGCATTTAAAGCTTCTATAGGCTTTAAAGAAAGCAAACACAAAATAAAACCAACTCCGATCAGTGCTGTTTTAGTTTCTACTTTTTTAACTAATAAATATACTACACCAATAACACCCAAAATAGCAATTAAAAGATACAAAGTTTGCATTTATTTCCTTTAAATTTTATATTCACAATTAATTTTTAAATATTCAACCTCAAAAGGATGATGTATTTTTAAAACATCATGATAACCTACGACACTTAAATTATCTCCTTGTATTTTCAAAGCAGTTCCTTCAGGAATAGCATAAACTATATCTTTAGGGTGGGTAATTAAAAATTCTTCCAAACGCTCTTCCCTGCTTTCTCCATTATGTCCAGGAAATTTACCGCTTATAAAATGCGGATTGATTTGATGTTTAAATACACCTAAGCTATCAAAACTCTTTGGCATTATTATAGGCATATCATTAGTAGTCATTATGCTTTTTCCTGCTATATTTGATCCTGCACTCCAACCTATATAACAAGCTCCACTCTCAATACGCTCTTTTAATATCTCCAATAAATCATATTCATAAAGTTTAGCTAACAACATAAAGCTATTTCCACCACCTACTAAAAAAACCTTAGCATTTAAAATAGCTTCTTTTTTATCACTAAAATGGTGTAAAGATTTAATATTGTCTTTTTTTAAACCATCTTTTACCTTAGCTTCATAAGCATCATAGCTTCTTCTAACACCTGCATAAGGTATAAAAAGTATATCTTCATCAATCATTATATTTTCTTTTAAAAATGTATCTATAAATTCGATAGTATGGCTTAAATATGGGCTATCTTTATAGCCAGAAGCACTAAAAAGTAGAAGTTTTGACATTTTCCATCCTTAGAATCTAATTGGCAATTAGTATTTCAAAAATAATTTTCATAATAAAGTATTATACAACTTATGTTATAATTTACTCTTAGATAAAAGGGAAATTTTATGAAAAAAATTTTACTAACTAATGATGATGGATATGAAAGCAAGGGACTAATAAAACTTGCTAAAATGCTAAAAAAACATTTTAAGGCTGAAATCACCATAATAGCTCCAGCAAATGAAAAATCCGCTTGTTCACATTCTATAAGCTTAACCAAACCCTTAAAATTTCAAAAAATAAAAAAAAATTTTTACAAACTTGATGATGGCACACCCGCTGATTGTGTTTACCTTGCTTTACATGCTTTATATAAAAAACGCTTGCCTGATCTTGTCATTAGTGGGATCAATAAAGGTGCCAATGTGGGTGAAGATATAACCTACTCAGGTACTTGTGCAGGAGCAATGGAAGCTGTACTTCATAGAATTCCTGCCATCGCTTTGTCTCAATTTTATCAGGACAATCAAAAAGAACTTGATTTCAAATTAGCATTAAAACTTACTAAAAAAATTGTTAAAAACATCTTCGATCATGGTTTTCCTTTGGATAAAAAAGAATTTCTAAATATCAATTTTCCTTCTAGTAAAGTAGCTTTTCAAGGCATAAAAGTATGCAAAGCAGGAAAAAGAATTTATAGCTATGAAGCACATTCTAACACTAATCCAAGAGGAGTGGAGTACTACTGGCTAGCTGCTGCTAATCTTGATCATGAAAATGAAAAAAATTCAGATATAACACTTTTAAAACAAGGTTATGCTACAATCACGCCTATAATGCTTGATCTCACAGCTTATAAGCAAATAAAAAATCTCAAAAAATGGATAAAGAATGGATAGATACACGCGTATAAAATGGCTTATTAATGAAGAAAATTTTGCTCGAATTCAAAGCACTAAGGTTTTAGTTTGTGGCTTAGGTGGAGTTGGTGGAATTTGCACAGATGCACTTTTTAGAAGCGGTTTTGGTGATTTAACTTTAATCGATGCAGATAGATTTGAAACAACTAATCAAAACCGCCAACTTCATAGCGAAAATATAGGCGAAGAAAAAGCTAAGATTTTTGAACGTATTTACAACGCCAAAAGTATAGTGAGTAAAATCGATAATGAATTTTTGCAAAGTTTTAATCTAAGCGAGTTTGATCTTATCATCGATGCAATCGATGATATACCCGCTAAAGTTGCCTTAGCCAATTTGGTTGATTTAAAAAAGCAAATTTTTATCTCATCAACTGGTGGAGCTAGAAAACTTGATCCAACACGCATTAAAACCACAAGTATCTTTAAAACACACGGTGACGCTCTAGCTAAAAAATTCCGCTATGAGCTTAGAAAATCAGGCTTTAAAGGGGATTTTGATGTGGTATTCTCAGATGAAGAAGCTCATTGTAAAGAACTTGGTTCATTTATGGGTGTGACAGCCTCTTTTGGACTTGCTTTAGCTTCTTTAGCCTTAAGAAAAGTACTCAATAAAAAAGCTTGATTACAAGATTTCAATTTTTGAATCAAGCTTGAGTTATAGGTAAATAAAATTAAGTTTTATAATGAAAAAAATATTTTTGCTTTTTAGTCTTTTTTGCTCTTTTATTTTGGCAAATGAAAATTTAAAAGATCTTTTTAAAGATTATAATGAAAGTGGAGTTTTTATAGCTTATGATGGTAAGAATTACTATAGCAATGATTTTAAAAAAGCAAACAAACGCATTTTACCTGCCTCTACTTTTAAAATTTTTAACACCCTAATTGCGCTAAATGAAGGCGTTGTAAAAGATACTAATACAATTTTTTATCATTATAAAGGAGAGGAAGTTTTTCTACCTTCTTGGAAAAATGATGCAAATTTAGCTTTGGCCATGCAAAGATCTCAAGTTCCTGCTTATAAAGAACTAGCTAGAAAAATAGGCTTAGAAAAAATGCAAAAAAACTTAAACAAACTCAATTACGGCAACCAAAAAATAAGCAAAATCGATGAATTCTGGCTTGATAATTCTTTACAAATTAGCCCTAAAGAACAAGCTATTTTACTTTTTAAACTTGCCAATTTAACACTAGATTACCCTAAACATATACAAAAAGAAGTGATTAATATCATCAAGCTAAAAGAAAATGATCATTATGAACTTTTTACAAAAACAGGTTGGGGTCTTAGACAATATGGACAAATCGTAGGTTTTACAAAAAGTAACAAAATTTACGCTTTTGCTTTATATATAGATATAAGTGATTTTAACAAACTTTATCTAAGAGAAAAACTAGCAAAAAAATATATAAATATTATCCTAAATATTAAAAATTGAACCGTGTTTTTCATAATTTGTTATTTTAACAGCCATATTATTTTCATCTACAAAAACAACCTTAGGTTTAAATGTTTTTGCCTCTTCTTCATTAAAATCAGCATAAGCCATAATAATAATTTTATCTCCTGTTGCAACAAGACGCGCTGCGGCACCATTTAAACAAATGACTCCCTCTTCTTGTGTAGCAATGGTATAAGTTTCAAATCTAGCACCATTATTAATATTCACCACTTGTACTTTTTCATATTCTAAAATTCCACTAGCTTGCAATAACTTTTCGTCTATACTTATACTTCCTATGTAATCAAGCTTAGCCTCTGTAACACTTGCGCGATGTATTTTTGATTTAAGTAAAGTAACTTTCATTTTATTCCTTGTAATAAAAAATTATCAATTAATCTTGTTTTTCCAACAAAAATAGCTGCCGCACCTAATACATTATCACCTATTGTATTAACACTTTCCATTGTATCAAAATCAACTAATTCTATATAATCAATTTCAATTAATTTTTCTTGCTTTAAAATATTAGTCATAGCATAAATAATCTTAAAGCTACTTTTTTCACCCTCTTGAATCATTTTCTCAGCACAAAAAATACTTTTTGATAAAGCCAAAGAAGCCTTTCTTTCGTCTTGGTTAAGATATATATTTCTAGAACTTTTAGCCAAACCATCATCTTCTCTTACAATAGGACAAATTTGAACTTTTATATCAAAATTTAAATCTTCAATCATATGCTTTACAACTACGCATTGCTGCGCATCTTTTTGTCCAAGATATACCACATCAGGAGTTAAGATATTAAAAAATTTAGCCAAAACCGTACAAACACCTCTAAAATGGCCTGGCCTTTTAATACCACAAAGTGTATTGCTAAGAGAATTCATATCCACATAAGTACTAAAATAATGCGAATACATTTGACTTGTATCAGGAATAAAAACCATATCAACATTATTTTCTTTACACAATTGAATATCACGCTCTAAATCTCGTGGATATTGAGAATAATCTTCTTTAGGGCCAAATTGCATAGGATTTACAAATATACTTACTATGATTTTATCATGTGATTGAGCATTTTTGATTAAACTCAAGTGCCCATCATGCAAAAAACCCATCGTTGGCACATAAGCTATACTTTGATTATGTGATTTCCAGTTTTTAACAATTTCTCTTGCAGTTTTAATAGTATCAACAATTTCCATACTTACCCTTAATATAATTTATCCAACAATTCTTCATCTAAAAAATCAAAACTATATTCTTGAGAAGGAAAAATACCATTTTTAACTTCATGAATATATCTTTCAACCGCAACTTTTGGATTAAAATCATCAAAATGCTTAACAAATTTAGCTTTAAAATCTTGATTTAACCCTAAAAGATCATGATATACCAAAACCTGCCCATCACAGTATTTTCCTGAACCTATACCAATTGTAGGAATGGATAAAATAGAACTTATTTTTTGTGCCAATTTTAAAGGTATACACTCTAAAACCAACATACTTGCACCAGCATCTTGTATAATTTTTGCATCATCTATAATCTTTTGAGCTGAATGCAAATCTCTTCCTTGCACCTTATATCCACCTAAAGTGTTAATAGATTGCGGTGTCAAACCTAAATGTGCAACTACTGGTATTCCTGCTTGAGAAATTAATTTAATTTTACTAAAAACCTCTTTACCTCCTTCAAGCTTTACCCCATTTGCATGACTTTCTTTGATAAATCTTGATGCGTTTGAAATAGCATCATAATCTGAACTTTGATAAGACATAAAAGGCATATCCGCTAAAATAAAAGCCTTTTTAGCTCCACGAGAAACAGCTTTAGTAAAGATTAACATCTCATCCATAGTAACACTTAAAGTATCCTGCATACCCAACACTACCATAGCCAAAGAATCTCCAACTAAAATAATATCTATATCACATACATCTAAAATTTTTGCACTATGGTAATCATAAGCACTTACCATAGTTATTTTTTCATTTTTGGCTTTTTTTTCTGAAAAACCAAGCATACTTTTTCTCATTTTTCACCTTAAATATTTACCTTATAAAATAAATGTAAAATTAACATATAATTTTACACAAAAGACAAATAGAATGATAATTTAACATGTTTTGAAATTCTTTTTCATAGTTTTTTAAAAAAGCTTTACTTATAAAAAAATTCTTTTCTAATGCATTTACACCACTTAGTTTTAAATGTCTAAAAAGCTCTAAAGTATGATCAAATTTTAACTCTTTTAATTCTTCTTTTACTTTTATAATCTTAAAATTTTTAGAGAGCTTTTGTGCAATTTGTTCTAAACTTAAATACTCTAGCGATAAATTGGTGCTTTGCTTTATTTGAGTGAAATTTTTTTCTCCAAAAGTAGAAAAAAGCAAAATCCCATTTTGATTTAACATACTTGCAAGGTTTTCTAAAAGCTCATCTATCTTTAACCATTGCACACAGGCATTGGAAGCTATAAGATCAAATTTTTTCGCATAAAAATGATGATTTTTAAGTTCATTCATATCAAAAACACCAAATTCATCAAATTTACAAGGATTTTCAAAAGGATATATATCGTTTAAAAAATAATGCTTAAATTTAATACACTCTTGTAAAGTCTTACTAAAATCCCCTACCCCACAGCCAAACTCAAACACCGCTTCAAAATCGCTCAAATCATTCTCAACAAGCATTTTACAAAGCTCTTTAGCCATGTCTTTTTGCACAGGTGTATTTGCGCTATAAGTGTCTTTTGCTCTTATGAAAGTTTGCAAAGTGCTTCCCAAGTGCGGTATTTAAAAAATGCAAAATGTGGTTCATCAACAAACATTGCCTTTTCTTTGAAAAAATGAAAAGCATGCTTTGGCGGAAAGATTTTATCATCTTTACTGATTATGGCTTTATCCCAAGTGAAATTTTCATTTAAGTCTTTAGTGCAAAACTCATATAAACTTAAAAGCTCCGCTTTTAAATACTCATTTTTTTCAAAGTAAAATTCATCACTTAAACTCATTCTTTTTTCAAATAAATTCGCTTTAAAATCTTCCAAGGCAAATCTTTTCATCGTTAGTTTAAAAATGGCTTTTTTGATCCCAAATTCATCATCTATAGGTAAATTGGTGCCATTTATGGCTATTTTTTTATCAAATTTTATATCTTTTAAAAGTTTACTCGCGACGCAAACTCCCATAGAAAAACCAACAAGGGTGATTTTTTCAAATTTATGAAGATCAAATTCCCAATCAAAACTCGTATAATCATACACCATTAAAACATTTACATCGCTTTTTAAATGTGCAAAATGGCTAAAATGCGAGCAAAACCCTGAAAAAAACAAAATCAACTCACGCGAACTTGCATTTTCATGTAAAAAATGAGTTTTCAAAGTACCTCCAAAACCTTTTCTAAATCTTTTTTCACTAGCCCAGCATGCAAAGAAAAGCGAATTCTAGCTGTATTTTTAGCTACGGTTGGCTCTTTAATAGCAGGTGCAAAAATACCATTTTCTAAAAGCTTTTGTGAAATTTCACTAGCTAGTGCATTTTGCCCTAAAATAAAAGATATCACATAAGCCTCGCCTAGAACTGCACCTTTACTTGCTAAAGCATTTTTAAACCAAGTGCTTAACTCTAAAAGTTCTTTTCTTTGAGCGCTAAATTCATGCAAATGCTTAAAAACATGCAAAGTCCAAGCTACATTGATAGGCGCAATAGCAGTTGAGTATATAAAGGCCCTTGCTTTGTTGATAAAAAAATCTTTTTCATCACTTATCATACAAGCTCCCGTAGAAGCTATGGCTTTACCAAAGGTAAAAACTAAAAAATCCACTTCCTTTTCTAAGCCCAAAAATTTCACATAACCCAAACCATCATCACTAAAACACCCTATGCTATGAGCTTCATCAATGTAAATTTTGATATTTTTAAATTCTTTTTTTAAATTTATGAATTCTTTTATAGGTGCAAAATCTCCATCCATACTAAATAACGCTTCACTTACGATGATGATATTTTCAAATTCTTTATGGTGTTTTTGCACTAAGCTTTGCAAATGCTTTATATCATTGTGCTTAAATCTTATAAATTTAGCCCCGCCAAGCCTTAAACCATCGATGATACTTGCATGCACTTGTTTATCTGCTAAAAACAAAGTATTTTTAATGCTTGCTAAAGCTTGCAAACAGCTAACATTTAAGGCATAGCCGTTGTTAAAATGCAAAATTTTTTTGCCTAATTTAGTTTCTAAAAAGCTTTCAAATTCATCAAAAATCGCATAATTTCCACTCAAGCTTCTTGAACTTGAACTAGAAAATTCAAATTCTTTTAAATGTGTTAAAAAATCTTGCTTTAATGCTTTTTCATTGCTTAAATTTAGATAATCATTACTCGCTAAATTTAGCAATTTTTGCCCATTATAAATGACATATTTTCCCTCATGTTTTAATGAGCGTAGAATTCTAAAATTATCTTGTTGTTTTAACTCATCTAAAATTTGTGCAATTTGCATATTTGAACCTAAAATTGTTCTTTAAAATTTGCATAAAGCATACACCCATCTTCATTTTTTAAGTCACAAGCTTTGCCAAAATACTCTAAAGCTTTGGAAATATCTTTTTTAACACCATTTCCAAACCCATACATAAATCCAAGGCGAATACAGCCTAATCCATCATTTAAATCGCAAGCTTTTTGATATAATTTGACTGCTTTAAAATTATCTATTCTTACACCTTTTCCACCTACATACATAGCGCCAAGATTGGTACAGCCTAAGCCGAAATTTAAGTCACATGCCTTTTGATACAATTCTACTGCCTTAAAATTATCCTTTTTTACACCTTGTCCATTTTGATACATAAAACCAAGATTAGAACAACCCGAGCCTTCATTTAAATTACATGATTTTTGATACAATTCTACCGCTTTGAAATTATCTTTTCTAATACTTTCTCCATTTTTATACATAAAACCAAGATTAACACACCCCTTGCCAACATTTAAATCACAGGCTTTTTTATAAAACTCCACTGCTTTAAAATTGTCTTTTTTTAAAAGCATTTCATCATACATAAAACCAAGATTATAACAACCAAAACCATTATTTAAATCACAGGCTTGCTTGTAATACTTCATAGCATTTATATAATCACCACTCTCATAGGCTTTAATTCCTTTTTCGAGTATATCCTCTTGTGAGTATGCAAAATTTGAAAATAAAATCGTTAAGATAATCAAAACTTTTTTCATACTTTACCTCTAAATTTAAGATAAAAGCTAATTATATAAATATTTTCTAAATAATCCTTTTTCATTTTAAAGCATAAATTTGAGTAAAAATTGTAGTATCATTAGTAATAAAAATCAAAGAAGTAAAAATGAATTTAAAAGAACTAGACTTAAAACACATTTGGCACCCTTGCACGCAAATGAGCGATCATGAGTTTTTACCTTTAATACCTATAAAAAAGGCTAAGGGAGTGTATTTGTATGATTTTGATGAAAAATCCTACATAGACTGCATTAGCTCTTGGTGGGTGAATATCTTTGGCCATTGTAATGAACATATCAATGAAAAAATCAAAGATCAACTTCAAAGTTTAGAGCATGTCTTGCTGGCTGGCTTTTCACATGAGCCCATCATAGAGCTTTCACAAAGACTTTGCAAGCTTTTACCTTTTGATAAATGCTTTTTTGCAGACAATGGTAGTTCAGCCATAGAAGTGGCTTTAAAAATGAGTTTTCAATACCACTTAAACAATGGCTCTAAAAAGGATAAATTCTTATCACTTAGCAATTCTTACCATGGAGAAACCTTAGGTGCATTAAGCGTTGGCGATGTAGCGCTTTATAAAAAAACCTATGAGCCTTTACTTTTAAAAAGTATCACAACGCCTGTGCCAACAAGCAAGGATTATACAAAAGAACTTGAAATTTTAGAAAGCATTTTAAAAAATCATCATCATGAAATTTGTGCTTTTATACTTGAACCTTTACTTCAATGTGCGGGCAATATGCATATGTATGAGCTTGGGTATTTAAATGAAGCGATTAAACTTGCTAAAAGTTATGGCGTACAAGTGATATTTGATGAGATAGCCACAGGTTTTGGACGCACAGGGGAAATGTTTGCGCTTGATTATTGCTCACAAAGTATTGATTATATATGTCTTTCTAAAGCTATCACGGGTGGGTATTTACCACTTTCAGTGGTGCTTACTAAAGATGAAATTTATGAGAAATTTTATGATAGTTATGAGAGTCAAAAGGCCTTTTTGCACTCTCACTCTTACACGGGTAATGCCCTAGCTTGTGCGGCGGCTAATGCGACTTTGGATATTTTTGAAAAAGAAAATATCATCACAAAAAATAAAATCAAAAGTGCTTTTATAAAAACTCAATGGGAGAGTTTAAAAGAATTTGACTTTTTAGGAAATTTTAGAAATTTAGGTATGGTAAGTGCATTTGATATACAAAAAAGCAAATACCAAAGAGCAGGACTTGAAGTCTTTCAAAGAGCCTTAGAAAAAGGCTTGCTTTTAAGACCACTTGGAAATACAATCTACTTCATGCCACCATATGTTATCAATGAAGATGAGATTAATTATGTAGTGCAGTCTTTAAGAGAGATTTTCAAGGATTTTTAAAAGCTTTTTGCACACTTTATCATCAAATTCTATGATAGGAATTTTAGCATAGTTGCTTATAAAATCCTTGCTAAAATTATCTTGGCTTTTTAAGATTAAAGCAAGGATTTTAATATCTCTTTGTTTGAGTGCTTCTATGCTTAAAAGCGTGTGATTGATACTTCCTAGATAGTCTTTTGCGACTAAAATCGTAGGATGCTTAAACGCGCTCATATAATCAATCATCGTTTTTTCATCATCAAGAGGCGAAAAAAGCCCACCAGCTAACTCGATGATGAGTTTATCACTTTGTGGAATTTGTATATCAAAGGCTTTGTAGTTTAAATTCTCTAAAATCCTACCTTTATGCGGTGAAGCAGGAGTTTGTAAAAACACACCTTCTTTAAAAATCTTAGTTTTTGGGCTAAATTGAGCTATTGCCTCGCTATCTTTTGGCACACCTGCTTGAATAAGCTTAAAATAATCAAAATCCAATTCCTTACAAAGTCTAGCACTTAGATAAGTTTTGCCAACATTTGTGTCTATACCACTAATGTATATTTTCATTTTAAACTATGAGAGTATTTTTAAACCCACAGTACAAGCAATGATGAGAGCGATCAAAAAAAGCTTTAAAAAGCTTTTGCTTTCTTTGTAAAAAAGCACTCCTATGATGACCCCACCTGCTGTTCCTGCACCTGTCCATATAGAATAAGCCACACTCATAGCAATACTTTGCATACTAAGGCTTAAAAAACCAAATGAAAAACCAAAACACACTATCAAAGCTAAAAGATAAAGCTTGTTTTTAGTGCTTACAAGCTGTTTCATGATAATCACGCCAAAAATTTCAAAAGCAGTCGCTAAGAATAAAAAAAACCATTCCATTACTTAGTTTCCTTGCTGATGATCTTAAGGCCTATAATGCTTAAAAGCAAAATGGCTATTAAAACAAGCTTGGTAATGGAAGTTGGCTCATTAAAAATAAACATTTCATTAAACACCACTCCAACTGAACCAATACCGACAAAAACACTATAAGCAATGCTTACTTCAAGTCTTTCGCAAGCTTTTAGAAAACATATAAAGGATATACATATACCAATAATCGTTAAAATATAATGCCATACCTCGGTTGAGTATTTTAAACCACTTACCCAAAAACACTCAACCAAACCACCTAAAATAACCATAAACCAACCAAAATTAGAACTTATTTTTGTTCTTTCTATCATAAATCTACCTTTTTTTTAAAAGTGCAAATTATAACTAAAATTACAAAACATAAGTTCTTTAGAGTTAAATTTTTTTACTTTCAACCTCTTTGAGTATGGATTGAGAGATGTTTCCAACTGCTTTGGTAGCTTCATTTGTGAAATTTGCAATTTTTACATTTTCTTTTGTAACGCCTTCTAAATTAACAATTGCATCATTAATTTGTGTAATACTTTGAGTTTGTTCTTGCATTGAACTAGATACATCATTCACACTTTGCACCAAAATATTTACATTAGCTTCAATCTCTCCTAAACTTTTTTCAGTTTTTTCAGCTAAATGACGCACCTCATCAGCTACTACCGCAAAACCTCGCCCATGCTCACCCGCACGCGCAGCTTCAATAGCAGCATTTAGGGCAAGTAAATTAGTTTGATCTGCTATATCTTTAATCACATTGACAATTTCTTTGATATTATCTGCTTGTGTTGCAACCTCTTTGGTTTTATCGCCTACATTTTGCATAGAGATGTTGATCTGATCTACCGCATGAATGGATTTTTCAAGCGATTGTGACTGAGAGTACGTCCCATCTACTAATTTTTGCATCGACTCTTCTAGTTTTACACTTTGTAGAGTTAGTTCTTTTGCAAAAGCAGAAGATGAAATAAGCATTTTTTTAATCTCCCCACCTAACACATTAGTAGTAACCTCTACATTACCTTTTGCGTTTTGAACCTGCGTAGAAAAATCCAAAGCTTTATAACTATCAAGCACTCGATCAAGCTCATTGATATTTGATCCTATTTTCTCTTCTAAAACATCAAGCATATCATTTAAAATATTTTTTAACTCTACAAGTTGAGGGTTGATAGGATTTTTATCAATTCTTGCAGATAAATTACCGCGTTCTATTTCTTTTACTTTTTGCACACTTTCAGCAACTGCTTCTTGGTCTTTATGTAAGTTGTTTTGAGTGTTTGTAATGCTTTGACTGATTTCACGCGCTATAACTGAAAATTCATCATTACCTTTGAGACTAATTTCTATTGAATCCATTTTCTTTTTATAGTTTAAACTATCAAAAAAGCTTTTTAATGTATTTTGTATAATGATGATTTTTTTTAAAAAATAATCTATCATACCACCCAAAATAGCAATAATAACAATCACAAATATCACTCCAAAAATAATCTGCGTAACAAGCAATTTATCAAAAACATCATCATAGTCTTTTAAAGAATTTGCAGAACACAACATCATTTCATTGGCTGTATTTAAACACACTGCAACACGTTGATCACCTTTTAAGGTGTATTCGATCAAATCAGTTGGCGTGTTAGGTGTTGCTTTAACTTCTTTTATAAAAAGATTAATTGCATTTGCTATTTCTGTTTCTTTGTTTAAATCAATATCCCCTGAAGAATGAGCGATCAAATTTTCATTATTATTAATCAAAAAAACACTATTGCTTGGAGTTATTTTTAACCCCTCAAAAGCTTTACGCATATCATCAAGAAAAATCTCCCCCGCTAACACTCCTACAAATTTTCCATCTATTTCAAGAGGTGTAGTGATCGAAACAACCATCTTTTTTGTAACCACATCTAAAAAAGGATCAGAGATGTTTGTCATTTTGGTGTCTTTTGTAAGTTTATACCACGCTCTTGTTCTAGCATCAAAACCATCTTTTTCTTGATTTAAAATAAAATGCTTACCTTTAGAATTCATATCTACATCAATCAAGCTTCCATCTTTTTCATAGCCTACATAAATAGCCGTAAAAGAATACAAGGTGAAAACATGCTCCAAAAACCTAGCAAGACCTTCCTCACTAACATCTTCACTAGCAACAATAGCTTTTGCTATTTTATCTATGTTTTCTTTTCTTGAATTAAAATAAAGCTCAATGAAACTTTTACCATTTTTCACACTTTCTTGCTTTCCGTGAGTAATGCTTTGTAAAATATCTCTTTTGGAAGAATGATAATTTATTCCTACAAAAACCCCAAAGCCTATACACAAGATCAAAGCTGTGAGTATAGAAATTCTTCTTGCAATAATCGTTTTAAAAATCAAAAAATACCTCCATATTGTAATAATTTTTAAACATTATAATGTAATTGTTAATAATTTATTGATTTATATTAATAAAATAGAAAAAATATAAATATTTTGTTTTAAATTTTCACATTTTGTTATATAAATTAATTTGTATTTAATTTTATTATTTATAAAATAGATAAAGTAGCTTAAAAAAAAGGAGATAAAAATGGGTTTTTTGGTAAATAGCAAAAAAGCTTTAATAATATTAGCTAGTTTGATATTTCTAACAAGTGATACTTTTGCAAATGACTTTAAACCTATTATAGTAATTCATGGTGGTACAAGTGGCTTAGGACTTACTAAAGAGGAATTTACCAAAAGAGAAAAGGTAATGAAAGAATCTTTAAAAACAGGTCAAAACATACTTGAAAAAGGTGGAAGCTCTGTTGATGCAGTAATAGCTGCCATTAAAGTAATGGAAGATAGTCCTGAATTTAATGCAGGAAAAGGAGCTGTATTTACTTCAGATGGATTTAACGAATTAGATGCTTCTTTAATGGATGGAAAAAGCTTGAATGCAGGCGCAATAGCTATGGCAAGAACTATTAAAAATCCTATAGAAGCAGCAAGGGTTGTAATGGATAAAACCCCTCACACTCTAATAGCAGGAGAAGGAGCTGATAGGCTTGCTAAAAATAGTAGCTTAGAAATAGTTGATCAAAAATATTTTTATACAGATCATAGATACAAGCAATTCCAAGAAGCAAAAAAAAGTAAAGAAGTATTGCTCGATAGTGACAAAGCTAAAGCACACCTTGGCATAAACACCGAACCATATTTAGGCACAGTTGGCGCTATTGCTTTAGATAAAAATGGGAATTTAGCAGCAGGAACGAGCACGGGTGGAACTACAAACAAAATGACAGGTCGCATAGGCGATTCACCTATTATAGGCGCGGGAAATTACGCAAATAATGATTCTGTTGCAGTTTCATGCACAGGAACAGGAGATATTTACATAAGAGCTGTAGCAGCACATGAAGTAGCATCTTTATACAAATACAAAAAACTTCCTATTGAAAAAGCAGCACAAGAAACTATCAAAGAAGTTGCCGCTCTAGGTGGAACAGGTGGTATTATTTCTATAGATAAAAATGGAAATGTAGGATATGCTTGGACTAAAGACAAACTTGGTATGTATCATGGAGAAGCCAGAATTGGCGAAGAACCAAAAGTATTTTGGCCACTTGCAAAATAACTAACGCAATCTAATCTTTTTTGTACCTCTTAATTTAAAAATTTTAGAGGCACTACTTTCAAAAAAAAACTCATCTACTTTTACATCTGCATTGCTGATAGCCCATTGATAATTAAAGCTTTTTCCATGTTCGTTTGCAGAAGTAGAATAAAGCCAATCAAAATTTTTTAAAAAATTTATATGGCTACAATCTTTCACAACGCGTATTGCCTTGGAATTAGGGTATAAAAAAGTAGTTTTTTTGGATTTTCTTACAGTGTTTTTAAAATGACTTGGCACTCTAGTGAGTTTTGTTAACTCACTCAATTTAGCTGTGGTAATCAAACAAGCTTGGTCTAGAGGTCTTTTTTTTAAAGCATTAAGAGCTTTTAAGTCTTTACTTAAAAACCCTGCTGTCGTATCGGTTTGAGCAAGATAAATCATGCTTTTAAGTATTCTTGTAAGCTCTTTACTTCAAGGCATGATTTATTTTGTATAGCTTTAATCGCTTTAGCACCTGCATACGCTGCTCTTAGGTTTGTAAAATATGGGGTTTTAAAACGTAATATATTTGCTCTAATTTTTTTAGTATCACCCTTAAAACTATGCTCATCGCTAGTATTAATAGCAAGTTGAATTTGAGAATTTTTAAACTTATCCTCTACATTTGGGCGTCCTTCAGAAATTTTATGCACAAACTCACACTCTAAACCTGCTTCTTGTAAAATTTTATAAGTACCGCTTGTTGCAATGATTTTAAATCCTAGCTTAATATATTCATTAGCTAAATCTACTGCATATTTTTTATCTTGTTCTCTTAGTGATAAAAATACATTGCCACTTTCTGGTAAGAAATTTGAAGAAGCAAGTTGACTTTTTGCGTAAGAGTTTTCAAAGTCTTTGCTTACTCCCATAACTTCGCCGGTTGAGCGCATTTCAGGCCCAAGCTCAAGGTCACTTCCACTAAGTTTAGCAAAAGGAAATACCACTGATTTTACACTAATGTGTTTTGGTTTTTTAGCTCTTAAAATTCCATTTTTTTCTTCTATCACTTTAAAGGTATCATAAATTTTCAAACTTTCTCTTAAATTTCCTTGCCACATCACGCGTGTTGCAACCTTAGCTAAAGGAATTCCTGTAGCCTTGCTCACAAAAGGCACAGTTCTACTAGCTCTTGGATTGACTTCTATCATATATAGCTTATTATTATGGATGGCAAATTGTATATTTAAAAGTCCTACTACACCTAAATTTAAAGCAATATCTTTTGTTTTTTGCTCAATCATCTCAAGCATAGCTTCATCGATATTTACAGCAGGTAAAGAACAAGCACTATCACCCGAGTGAATTCCCGCTTCTTCAATGTGCTCCATAATACCTGCCACATACACTTCTTTTCCATCGCTTATTGCATCCACATCAAGTTCGGTCGCATTGTCTAAAAACTGATCAATCAAAACCGGAGATTTATCACTCACATCTACTGCTTCTTGCATATATAATCTAAGCTCATTCTCATCATGCACTACACGCATTGCACGACCACCTAAAACATAACTTGGTCTAACAAGCACAGGATAACCTATTTCTTTTGCTTTTAAAATCGCCTCTTCTACGCTTACTGCTGTGCCATTTTTAGGCTGATCTATGCCTAAATCTTCAATAAATTTAGCAAATTTCTTTCTATCTTCGGCTAGATCTATCACTCTTGCACTAGTTCCTATGATCTTTGCTCCAAAAGCACTCAAGCGTTTTGCAAATTTAAGCGGAGTTTGCCCACCAAAATGCACTATCACCCCATCTGGCCTTTCTTTATCAATCACTGCTCTTAAATGCTCAAAATCGATCGGTTCAAAATACAAAATATCACTGGTATCATAATCTGTTGAAACTGTCTCTGGATTACAATTATACATTATCGTTTTTACACCCATATCTTTTAAAGCAAAAGATGCATGCACGCACGCATAATCAAATTCAATACCTTGTCCTATACGATTTGGCCCACCACCTATAATCATTACTTTTTTGTCTTTTTTGTCTTTACCATCTTTAACTTGCGTAGATTCACTTGCATTAATACTTGAGTATAAATACGGAGTTAGTGCTTCAAATTCTCCTGCACATGTATCTACTTCGCTATATTGAGCGATGATTTTATGCTTAATTCTTGCATAATAAATATCATTTTGGCTTAACTCAAGATTATCTTTTTGATTTATCAAGCTAGCGATTTTTTTATCTGAAAAACCTAAGGTTTTGGCTTTTCTTAATAGTTGCTTATTGCTTAAAATATCCATATCTATTTGGTTTTCAAATTCCACTATTTCTTTGATTTGATTTAAAAACCAAGGATCTATTTTACAAAGCTCATAAAGCTCTTGAGTGCTAAAACCTTCTCTGAATGCTTGTGCTATATAAAGCAAGCGTTTTTCGTTCGCATGGCGAATTTTTACCAAAAGTTCGTTTTTGTCACACTCTATCACATCAAAACCACTTAAATTTCTCTCAAGCGAGCAAAGTGCTTTTTGAATACTTTCTTTAAAGGTTCTTCCTATAGCCATGACCTCGCCTACGCTCTTCATCGCAGTGCCAAGCTCGGTGCTTGCGTTTGGAAATTTTTCAAAAGTAAAACGAGGAATTTTAGTTACAATATAATCAATCACCGGCTCAAAAGAAGCAGGAGTGCCTGTGATGTCGTTTTTAATTTCATCTAAACTAAATCCAACCGCTAAAAGTGTAGCAACTTTAGCGATAGGGTATCCTGTTGCTTTACTAGCTAAAGCTGAAGATCTTGAAACACGAGGATTCATTTCAATAACTATCATTCTTCCATTGACCGGATTGATAGCAAATTGGACATTTGATCCGCCTGTATCCACTCCGATTTCTCTTAAAATCGCAAAAGAAGCATTACGCATTGCTTGATATTCTTTATCAGTAAGTGTTAATGCTGGAGCTATGGTGATAGAATCTCCCGTATGAACCCCCATAGGATCAACATTTTCAATAGAACAAACGATAATACAATTATCGTTTTTATCTCTAATAACCTCCATTTCATATTCTTTCCAACCAAGCAAACTTTCTTCGATCAAAATTTCATGAATTGGACTAAGTGCTAAAGCAGTATTTGCTAGTTCTCTAAACTCATCCATATTATACACCACACCGCTTCCTACGCCACCTAAAGTAAAAGAAGCTCTTATCATTAAAGGAAAACCGATTTCTTCTACCGCTTTTAAAGCCTCATCATAATTGTATGCATACATAGATTTTGGCAAATCCATGCCGATTTTTTTCATACTTTCTTTAAAAATCTGTCTATCTTCACCTTTTTTTATCGCTTCAGGATTTGCACCTAAAAATTTAACCTCTCCAAGCTCACCACTTTCATAAACTTCCATAGCTACATTTAACGCCACTTGTCCACCCATAGTAGGTAAGATCGCATCGATTTTTTCTTTTTTGATTATGCTTAAAATACTTTCTTTGGTAATTGGCTCTATATAAGTTGCATCAGCAAATTCTGGATCTGTCATAATGGTAGCTGGATTAGAATTGATTAAAACCACTCTATAACCCAACTCTTTTAAGGTTTTTGCTGCTTGAGTTCCCGAGTAATCAAACTCACAAGCTTGACCTATAATGATAGGCCCACTGCCTATTAATAGTATATTTTTGATATCTGTTCTTTTTGGCATATGATTTCCTAAGCTAAATTTTTAGTCAAATTATAACAAATATAAGTTTTTTAGAAGTTGAAATTATACAAATAAGTAAACATTAGTTTTCTACCATATAAAAATAACTTGGCACTATCATTTTTACATATGGCTTAACATAAGCATTTTGGTAAGCACCCTCTTCCTCTACTTTATAAATTTCCCCCACGGGTATTCCTGAAAAGAAAATCTCATCTAAACCACTTGTATAGACTTTATCTCCGATTTTAAGCTCAAGCCATTTAGGGATATACTTAACCAAAACATAATCATTTCTACCATGAGCTATACCTGGTGCTTGATCCTTGCCTATATATACAGAAAAAATACACTCCTCATCACCTTGCAAAAGCCCCAAAGCTCTGCCATTTTTTTCTATAACTATGCCCGCTGTATAGCCATTATAAATCAAACCTTTGATCTTTCCCTTATAGTCAATATCAAGCCAAACCTTATGATAATCACTAATTTGCGCATAAGAAGTTGCTTTAACTAGGCTCACATTAGGATAATAAAAACTTGAGTTTCTATCACTTAAAATATTATTTAATTCATTGGCAAAATTTTTCATATAAATGTTGTTTTTTTCAAGCTCAGCGTTTCTTTCTCTTAAATTTCTAATTTCTTGAGCTTGGTTGAAATGTTCATTGAATTTATTTTTTAGAAGTTCAAGACTTTGAGAGAATTGATTAACAATAGCAATATTTAAATCTAAAACATTTCGCTTTATTATATCACCATAATAAAACGAAATAAATACTAAAAAAGATAAGATTAAAATGCTAAGAATTTTACTCTTCATTCGTTAGTTGATGTAATAATGAAATTTCTTCTAAAGCCTTACCTGTTCCTTTTGCAACTGCTAAAAGTGGTTCATCAGCTACATAAACTGGAAGTTTTACAATTTCAGATAAATACTTATCAAGCCCGCGTATTAAAGCTCCACCTCCTGTTAAAACAACACCATTTTCAACAATATCCGCCGCAAGATCAGGTGGCATCATTTCAAGAACAATTTTTAACGCATCAGCAATTTCTTTTAAGTGCTCACGCATTGCCTCTCTTACATCTTCACTTGTTAACTCGATCCTATTTAATAAACCTGTTACTTGATCACGTCCTTTAACTACCATAGAAAGTTCTTTTGGAAGTTGCACTGCTGAACCTATAGCGATTTTAATCTCTTCGCCTGTTCTTTCACCTATAACAAGGTTATATTTTTCTTTTACATAATTTACTATACTAGTATCAAGTTTATCTCCTGCTGTGCGGATTGATTTTGATATTACAAGTCCACCCAAAGAAGTTACTCCAATTTCTGTTGTACCCCCACCAATATCAACCACCAAGCTTCCTTGAGGCTCTCTAACTGGTAAATTTGCACCAATAGCTGCAGCCATAGGTTCTTCGATCAAAAACACCTCTCTAGCGCCCGCACTTAAAGCACTTTCTCTTACAGCTTTTCTCTCAACCTGAGTTAGACCATAAGGCACTGAAATGATAATTCTAGGTCTTAAAAAAGATTTTCTTCTATGAGTTTTTTCTATGAAATAACGGATCATTTTTTCAGTCATATCAAAATCAGCAATCACACCATCTTTCATAGGACGGATCGCTTCGATATTACCTGGTGTTTTACCCACCATTTCTTTAGCTTCTTTTCCCACTGCTAAAATTTTCACTCTACCATATCTTTCACGCTCTACTGCAACCACCGATGGCTCATCAATAACTATACCTTTGTCTTTTACCAAAACCAAAGTATTTGCAGTACCTAAGTCAATACCCATATCACTTGAAAAAAATCCAATTATTTGATCTAAAATCATTCTCAGCCTTTAATTTTTTTATTTTTTATAAATAAAGGTTTAGCACCCTCTTTGATCACTTCTTTTGTAATGACTATGCTATATCCATGATATTCTGGCAAGTCAAACATCAAATCCACCATCATTTCTTCAATAATACTTCTTAAGCCTCTAGCACCTGTTTTACGCTCTAGCGATAGCTTAGCAATTTCTCTTAAAGCATCATCTTCAAATTTTAATTCCACATTATCAATAGCAAAAAGCTTTTGATACTGTTTAATAATGGCATTTTTTGGCTCTGTTAAAATACGCACCATACTCTCTTCATCAAGCTCTTCCAAAGAAGCTAATACATGCAATCTTCCTATAAGTTCAGGAATAAGTCCAAAATGCACCAAATCATCAGGTTCTAGTCTTTGCAGTAAGGCTTCTTTTGTATCTTTTTTATCATCAGTAAAAAAGCCCATGACATTATCACCTAGTTTTCTTTTAATGATATCACCAATACCATCAAAAGCACCCCCGCAAACAAATAAAATATTGGTCGTATCAATTTGTATAAAATCTTGATTAGGATGTTTTCTACCACCCTTTGGCGGGATATTCACCAAAGAACCTTCAATAATTTTAAGTAAAGCTTGTTGCACACCTTCTCCGCTTACATCTCTTGTAATAGAGCGGTTTTCTCCCATTCTTGCAATTTTATCAATTTCATCAATAAATATAATTCCTTTTTGAGCTCTTTGCACATCACCATCTGCAGCCTGCAAAAGACGTGTTAAGATATTTTCAACATCTTCCCCTACATAACCTGCTTCTGTTAAAGAAGTTGCATCACAAATTGCAATAGGCACATCTAAAAATCTTGCCAAAGTTTGCGCTAGTAAAGTTTTTCCACTTCCAGTTGGACCCACTAGCAAGATATTAGATTTGGCTAATTCTGTATCATCATCTTCCAAATCTGATTTAAAAAGTCTTTTATAGTGATTGTACACCCCTACACTAAAGATTTTTTTAGCCCTATCTTGTCCGATAACATATTTATCTAAATACGCTTTCAATTCCTTAGGGGTTATATCTTTAAAATTCTCTTTGTCTACCTCTTTGTTTTTTAGTTCTTTTTCTTCTCCAAAGAAAATATTACAAGCACTTTCAGCACAGTACTCACAAATGAAAGCATTATTATAGTCATTGACTAAGATTCTTCTTTCACTTGTTTCTATTTCGTTGCAAAAACTACATCTTTTAACCATGGTTTTTTTCCTTATATATAGGAATTCCTCTTTTTGTTTCTAAAATAAAATTACACATTTTTTTAACATTTTCACTCGAGGTATTTTCCAATAAATTCAAAGCATTGTCTTTTAAATTTCCTTGTCTGAATAAAAATTTAAAAGCTCTGCTTAATACATCCACTTCATCTTTATCAAAACGTCTTCTTATACCTACTAAATTCAAGCTTCTAATACTTGCACGGTTGCCCTCAGCTAGACAAAATGGCACCACATCTTGAGAAAGCGCACTAGCGCCTGCTATCATACAACCCTCGCCCACTTTAACAAACTGATGAATAGGGGTAAGTCCACCCACTACAGTATAATCACCAAGTTCTACATGTCCTGCTAAAGTGGCATTATTTGCTAAAATAATATGATCTCCCAAAATACAATCATGTGCAATATGCGAATAAGCCATGATAAAAGCATTATCACCTATTCTTGTAAAACCATCGCCTTTAGCTGTACCCGAATTAATAGTCACAAACTCTCTAATAACCGCATTTTTTCCTATAATAACACCTGAATTAATTTCATCTTTATAGGAAATATCTTGCGGAATATCTCCCACTATAGCATAAGAAAAAACTTTTGAATTCTCACCTATAGTCACATTAGGCAAAATTCTCGCACCTTGCTTAATGACACTATTTGCACCTATATTGGCATTTTTTCCAACATAAGCATAGGCTTCTACCACCACATCATCTGCTATAATAGCCCCATCTTCTATAACTGCACTTGGATGTATTTTGCTCATTATTTATCTACTATCATGGCTTTAAGTTCAGCTTCTGCAACTAATTGTCCATCTACAAAAGCTTTTCCTTGAAAAATCCACATATTTCCACGATTTTTAACAACACTCATTTCATAATCAAGTCTATCACCAGGACGCACAGGATTTCTGAATTTAGCATTATCAATTCCTGTAAAATAAACCACTTTTTCGCTTGGATCCACTTTATCGTCCATACTTTCAAAAGCCAACACCCCACCAGTTTGCGCCATACCTTCTAAAATCAGTACTCCTGGATAAATTGGATGGCCTGGAAAATGTCCCATAAAAACATGATCACTGATACTAATATTTTTATAACCTCTAACAACTTCTTTATTTTTTAATTCCACGATTTTATCAACAAGTAAAAATGGATACCTATGTGGTAAAATTTTTTGAATTTGCATTACATCTATCATAAATTTAGCCTTAAAATATATTCAAAATTCAGATTTTACAAAAAAAATATTAATAAACTAATTAAGTTTTATAACTTCACTATCTTTTCTCTACTGTCAAAATAAATTTCACTTTTAGCTATAAATTCATATGACCCTTTGTTGATTTTTTCCACAATCACAAGCGGAGAAAGATCATAAGCTCCAAAGTGCTTTTGTCTTATTTTAATTTCTTGTTCCACTTTTAAGGGGTTTTGCAAAAAGTCTTCAAAATCCCTAAAACGCATTTTACACAAACTATTTAGGTAATCAAAACTCCATAGATTAATCTCATCTTTTACACTTTTATAATGCTTCAATCCTTCTTCTAAAATACTGAATTTAGTATATGAATTTTTAAAGTGTGAATAAAATAAAACATGGGCTTTTATAGCTTGTTTGTTTTGTCTTATCAAAGCTCTTAACAAACGATAATTTAAAAATTTCTCTCTTTGGATTGCAAACTGAATGCCTTTTTTTTCTAAATTTTTAACTTGATTGTATAATTTGATTTTTTCTTCTATACTTGAGGGCAATACTTGTTTGTTAATAGGACTCATAAGCTCATCGATAAAAGCTTTTTGACTTTTTTGCTTCGCAAGCGCATAAATACAACCACAATAATTTTGATGATAAAGCATATCTTGCTTAGCTAAGGCAAATTGTCTTTGCGTACCTCCATTTTTTCTAAAATCAGGGGCTAAAAACTCTATACCAAATTTATCACATTCTTTTTGTAGTGCTAGCTTTAATTGCTCCAAATCTTTTTTTGGAGAAGTTAAAAGGGTTGTAGTAAGCTTTTTTTCTCCTATTTTTTGAGCAAATTCAACGCTTTTTTGCATTCTAAAATCAAAACAAATTTGACATCTAGCGCCTTTTTCAGGCTCATCTTCATAACCTTTTACACTCTCAAGCCATTTTTCATATTCATACTCGCCTTTATATAGCTTAATACCTAATTTACCACAACTACGCTTAACATCTAAAAATCTAAGTTCATGCTCGCTATAAGGATGAATATTTGGATCATAAAAATATCCGATGATCTTCTCATCAGGATAAGCTTTGCTTAATTCTTGTATAAAATAATGACTATCAACACTACAACAAATATGAACTAGCATAATTCTTGCAACACCTTAAAAGCATGATCTTTAGCTCTTACATTTTTATATATTTTTGCAATATTTCCATCTACATCGATCACAAAAGTAGATCTTATAAGTCCTTCGTATTCTTTGCCATAATTTTTCTTTAAACCCCACGCTCCATAAAGTTTGCAGATTTCTTTTTCGCTATCGCTTAATAAAATATGCTTTAAATCATATTTTTTTATAAAATTTTCATGCGACTTCACACTATCAGGACTAACACCTATAATCACAGCATTTTGTTCCAAAAAAACTTCATAATGTTGACTAAACTCGCAAGCTTGTGTAGTGCAACCTGGGGTGTTATCTTTTGGATAAAAATACAAAACAACCTTTTTTCCTAAAAAATCACTTAATGAAATTTTCACACCATCTTGATTTAAAAGCTCAAAAACCGGTGCCTTATCTCCTACTTGCAACTCTTTCATTTGTTACCTTTTGATCTTAATTTTTCTACACTTTCTCCTCCAAAAGCAATATCATAAGGCTCAATGCTTTCAAGCATAATCACTATATTTTGTTTTGGCTTATTGTATTTTGTATGCAAAAGCTCTGTGATATCTGCTATTAATTCTTCCTTTTGCTCTTTACTAAATTCTGGCTTAGCTAGCTTGATATTAATAATTGGCATACTTTTTCCTTTTTTTATAAAATAAAGAATTTTACTATATTCTAGCAATTATTAGTATATTTTTGATAAAATTGATTTTATTTTCAAGAAGGACCAACTTATGATTAGGGCAAAAAAAATTTGGATGGATGGAAAAATCATTGATTTTGAAGATGCAAAAATTCATGTTTTAACACATTCATTACATTATGGAAACGCGGTTTTTGAAGGAACAAGAGCTTACAAAACGCAAAATGGATTGGCAATTTTTAAACTAAAAGAACATACCAAAAGACTTTTAGAATCCGCAAAAATCACTTTAATCAACTCCCCTTATTCGCAAGAAGAACTTGAAAATGCTCAAATTGAACTTTTAAAAGCAAATAACTTTCAAAGCAATGTTTATTTGCGTCCTTTGATTTTTTTGGGAGATGGCACCATGGGAGTCTACCATGCCAATGCACCTGTTAGGGTAGCTATTGCTGCATGGGAATGGGGTGCATATTTGGGCGAGGAAGGTTTAGAGAAAGGTATTAAAGTAAAAATTTCATCTTTTGCAAGAAATAGTGTAAAATCTAGCCTAGGTAAAGCAAAAGCGAGCGCAAATTACCTGAATTCTCAAATGGCTAAATTTGAAGCTATTGAAGCAGGATATGAAGAAGCTTTAATGCTAGATGAGGAAGGTTTTATAGCAGAAGGAACAGGTGAGTGTTTCTTTATGATAAAAGATAAAAAACTAATCACTCCTCCAAATGATTTTTCTTTAAAAAGCATTACGCAAGATACGGTTTTAAAAATTGCGCATGATTTAGGCATAAGCATAGTACGTCAAAGAATTTCAAGAGATGAAGTTTATGTTGCTGATGAAGCATTTTTTACAGGAACTGCAGCAGAAATTACTCCAATTAACAATATAGACGCAAGAATTATAGGAAATGGAAAAAGAGGTGAGCTAACGACAAAGCTTCAAAATGCGTATTTTGATGTAGTTTATGGACGCAATGAAAAATACGCTTCAATGCTAACTTACATTTAATAAAGGAACTTAATGCCAGCTGATTTGAATGATTATTTTAACAAAAAAAACAATCAAAACAACAATAAGCAAAACTTGAATTTCAAGACGCCTGAATTTAACTTTAAAGGTTTTGGAAAATTTTCTCCACTTATTTATAGCACAATTGCTATAATTTTAATTTTTGCGCTTTTTAAGCCTTTTGCCATTGTTAATTCAGGTGAAATGGGGATCAAATCTACCACCGGTAAATACAATCCTACTCCTTTAGAACCAGGACTTCACTTTTTTATGCCTGTGTTGCAAAAAATTACTATCGTAGACACTAGAGTTCGACAAATCAATTACGCTTCAATCGAAGGTGTAAATGAAAATTTACATATAGGCTCAGGCGTGGTTAATAAAAACAGTATTTCTGTGCTTGATTCAAGAGGTTTGCCTGTATCTATCGATGTAACTGTACAATATAGACTAAACCCTTTACAAGTTCCTCAAACTATCGCAACTTGGGGATTAAACTGGGAAAACAAAATCATTGATCCGGTAGTTAGAGATGTAGTAAGAAATGTTGTAGGACAATACACCGCTGAAGAACTACCAACCAATCGTAACACCATAGCAGTACAAATTGATCAAGGTATTAGAAAAACTATAGAAAGCCAACCAAATGAACCAGCAGAACTCCAAGCAGTACAACTTAGAGAGATTATTTTACCTATCAAAGTAAAAGAACAAATTGAAAGAGTTCAGATTGCTAAACAAGAGGCTGAAAGAACTAAATACGAAGTTGAAAGAGCCAATCAAGAAGCACTCAAAAAAGCTGCTTTAGCTGAAGGGGAAGCAAATGCTACTATTATTAGTGCTAAAGGTAGAGCAAGTGCTGTAAAAATAGAAGCTGACGCACAAGCATATTCTAATAGAGAAATTGCAAAAAGCTTAAATGCTCCTTTGCTTAGCTTAAAACAAATCGAAACTCAAAAACAATTCAACGAAGCACTTAAAGTTAACCAAGATGCTAAGATCTTCTTAACACCTGGTGGAGCGGTGCCAAATATTTGGGTTGATAGCAAAGATAGCAAAAAAACAAGCTCAATAGCAAACTAAAACTAAAGAAGTGATAATGAATGCTCAACACATTCGAGAACAAATGATTTTTTATACCACTCATTTGCACTTGATTGATTTTTTACTAATGGCTTTGGTTATATTTTTTTTCATTATCACTTTATTTATTGCTTTAATCATTAGAAATAAGCCTGTTTTTGCTTTTATAGTTATTTTTTTAGGAATTTTATGTTCAGCAAGCATCGCTTATTTAGGATATTTTTTAATTGATACTAAAGTTAGATCAAGAATAGCCAGCTTAGATAATGCTCAATTTTTTGTATATGATAACTCACTTAGCATTGATTATAGCTTGACAAATACTTCTAAAAAAAGTTTTAGATACTGTAAATTAAAAGTAGAAGTCTTTAAAAAAAGTGATGGCAATAGCACTTTTAAAAATTTAATACATACTATAAAACCCCTAAGAAGTAGATCGACTATGATAGAAAAAATAATAAATCCTCAACAAACTATTAATTTAAAAACTAAATTTTCCGATTTTAAAGAAGGTCAAAATTTTGATATTGAAATTAGCTCAAAGTGTTTTTAATGGGATATTTTACTATTTTTCATATTCTGATTATTGTCATTATGTTAGTTTCCACTGCTTTATTTTGGATCTTACTCTACATTAAAGTGCAAAATAAAAAACATATGATTGTTTTTTGTGTAATTAGTTTTATCTTGGCTTTGATTTTAACAATTTCTTTATCATTAACTATAGATCAATACACCAAAAAAGCAAGTTTAAGTAATTTTTCAACCTACAGACGCTTAGCATCTGAAAGTATTATTGTCAAAGGTAGAATAACTAACGATACTAATTTTAAAATTTCTGAATGCTTTTTAGAGCTTAGGATAATTGATGATAATAAAAAACATGAAGTAAGCGGTGAAATTTTTAATCAACAAAATTTTGATAGCATAAAAAGAGCAAATCAAAAACAAAGAGATGCTTCATATAATATAAATATTGCAAAAAACTTACTAGGGCATACTTATAAAGACTTTTCATTTGAAGTGGCATTGCCACCCCAATTTCAAAGCTATAAAGTATTTAAACAGTTAAAATGTCGATAAGGATTATTGAATAAAATAATCCCCATCAAAACTGATCAATGAATACTTTCTTTCATTACCTATACTTGAAACCAACTCATTGATATCTAAGAAAGTTAAACTATCTGCACCTGTATACTCTCTAACTTCTTCAACATTTTTATTAGCAGAGATTAACTCTTCAAATGTTGGAGTATCAATACCATAAATATCAGGAAATTTGATTTCTGGACATGCTATAGCTAGATGAATTTTTCTTGCCCCTGCTTGTTTTAAAAGAGCAATAATTTTTTTAGAAGTTGTACCTCTTACAACGCTATCATCAATCACTACTATATCTTTACCTTCTAAAACTTTTTTCATAGGATTGAGTTTTAATTTAACTTTTAAATTTCTCATTTCTTGAGTTGGCTCTATAAAGGTTCTTCCTACATAGTGATTTCTAACTATCGCCATTTCAAGCGGGATCTTTAAATACTGTGCAAATCCTATCGCAGCGCTCACGCCACTATCTGGTACAGGCACTACAAAATCCACTTTCTCTTTAAACTTTTTAGCCAAGGCTTCACCCATTTTTTTACGTACTTCATATACGCTTTTACCTTCTATAATACTATCAGGTCTAGCAAAATAAATATACTCAAACGCACAAATTCTCGGATCAACTTGATCAAAAACCTGAATGCTTTCAATTTCATCACTACCTTGAGTAAAAATCAACATTTCGCCTGGTTTTACATCGCGAATAAATTCAGCTTCTATTAAATCAAAAGCGCATGTTTCACTTGCTACAATATACCCTCCATCTTTTAATCTACCTAAAGACAAAGGTCTAACCCCGTAAGGATCTCTTACTACAAAAAGTTGATTTTTACTAGCCAACATAAAGCAATATGCACCTTTACTTTGCACTAAACTTTCTATAAATCTATCTTTTAGAGTTTCTTTTTTACTTTTGGCGATCAAATGTACTACATTTTCTGTGTCCATATTAGAATGAAAAATCGCGCCATTGTCAATGAGCTCTTTTCTTACCGCTTCTTTGTTGATTAAATTTCCATTATGCACCAAAGAAATATCACCCAAAGAACAAGTAGCGGCAACAGGTTGTGCATCATGCAAAGAAGAATTTCCAGCCGTAGAATAACGATTATGCCCAATAGCAATGCTACCTTTGAGCTCTGCTAAAATTTGCGTGTTAAAAATTTGCCCAACCTCGCCTTTAGCTTTATGTGTTTGAATATTTAAACCATCACTTACACTAATCCCACTTGCCTCTTGCCCACGATGTTGCATTGCAAATAAAGCATAATAAGCCACCGTACTTGCGTTTTTTGAATTAATTACTCCAACTACTGCACACATTTAAATTCCTAAACAATCATCTATATCATACAGGCCATTTTCTTGAGAAACTAGCCATTTTGCACATTTTATTGCACCTTTTGCGAAAGTAGCTCGTGATGTTGCGGTATGATTTAATTCTATAAATTCGCCTTCATTATAAAAACCAACCCTATGCGAGCCAACTATATCACCGCCTCTTAAACTCATTACTGCTATCTCATCTTTACTTCTTTGTCCGATGATTCCATCTCTCCCGCTCACTCTGACCTTTTCTAAGTCTAAATTTCTAGCCTTTGCAACACTTTGTGCTAAAGTCATAGCAGTACCACTAGGAGCGTCTTTTTTCTTATTATGATGCATTTCTAGTATTTCTATATCAAAATCTCTTAAGGCTTCGCTTGCTAAATAAGAAAGTTTTTTTAAAATTGCAACACCTAAAGACATGTTGGTAGCATAAAGAATAGGCATAGTAATGCTAGCACTTTGCATCAATTCATTTTGTTTAGCATCTAATCCTGTTGTGCCTATTACCAAAGGCTTGGGATTGCTTCTTGCATATAAAAGCAAATCCTCACAACCTTTTGAGGTAGAAAAGTCAATTATCACATCACATTTTGCGAAAAAATCCTCATAACTTGAGCCTTGATCAAACAAGGCACTTAACTTTGCAAACTCATCGCCTTCTAAACAAAGCCTTATTTGTGTACCCATACGCCCACTACTTCCATGAATTCCGATATTTATCATTTAAAATCTACCTTTTTAGAATTTGGAAAATTGTAGCGTTTATTTATTTAAAAGCAAATAACACTTTTGATTAATCATCCCATTTTTGACCTAGAAAATTTCCATTCCTATCAAAAAACATTTCCATATTATTACTAAGTTTGATTTCATATCCAAAATCTTCCCAATCTACATCAACGATAAACGCACCTGGAAAAGAACTTTGAATTTTATCCATGATAGGTTTAGATAGACCATAATAATTTTGCGCATAAGGATATGCTTGTTGCATAGGCTCTTGATAATATTGCGCGTTAGGTTGATTTTGCATTGTATTTGCACTTAAGAAAGTAGCCAAAGTAGCACTTATGATTAATATTTTTTTCATTTTAGATTCTCCTTATATTTTTTGTAGGAGAATCTTAGTTAGTTTATGTGAAATTTATGTGAAGACTAATGTAAACTTTCAATATAAGCTAAAGCACTAAGTGCTGCAACTGCACCATCACCTGCGGCACATATCACTTGCTTAGGAGCATCTTTTCTCAAATCTCCTGCTGCGAACAATCCTGCAATATTAGTTTGCATTTTAAGATCCACATTTACTTGTCCACCTTCTTCCATTGCACATAAAAATTCACCATTATCTTGCTTTAAAATTTCATTTCTTACATTTAAACCCACAAAGGTGAAAATTCCAGGCACATCAAGTTCTCTTTTGCTGCCGTCTTTCATTCCTATTTTGATCTTATTAACGCCCATATTATCACCACAAACCTCATCTACTACTGCATTGGTGATTAATTCGATCTTATTGTTGTTTTTAACTTTTTCCACAGTAGAAGGAGCAGCTCTAAATTCATCTCTTCTGTGTATTAAATACACTTTTGAGCATATATTTGCTAAATACAATGCTTCTTCTAAAGCGGTATCTCCACCACCTAAAACAGCAACTTCTTTATTTTTATAAAAAAAGCCATCGCATGTTGCACAAGTGCTTACGCCTTTTCCAAAAAATTCGTCTTCGCCTTTAAAACCTGCGCGACATGGTGTAGAACCTGTACACACAATCACAGCTTTTGCTTGCTCGCTTTTTCCACCTTCTAACTTTATAGTAAAGCTGCCATCATCATTTCTACTAACTTGCTCAACTCCTACCATTTCATGTTTCAAACCAAAACGCATACATTGTTCATTCCATGGAGCCATAAAAGAAATTCCATCTAAAACCTGCGCAACACCGGGATAATTTTCAATTTCAGAGCTAGAAGTAATTTGCCCCCCAGGCATACCTTTTTCAAACATAACAACGTTTTTTAATCCACCTCTAGTAGCGTACAAACCAGCACTTAAGCCCGCAGGACCACCACCTATAATAGCTAAGTCTAACATATTATCTTCCTTATAATTTATATTTATAAGTATTATACAAATTTTTCTTTAATTATAAATAATAAAAATTATTAAATAGTAAAAAATGTGAGAAAAAAGCCACAAAAAGTGGCTTGAGATTATAAAAGTGAGTTTAGTTTATCTGCTAATGCTTGTTTTGATTGAGCGCCTACTAGCTGATCTACTACTTCCCCATCTTTAAAGAAAATGATAGTCGGGATAGATCTTACACCAAATTGAGCAGCCAAATCACCTTGCTCATCTGTATTAACTTTGCAAATTTTAGCTTTGCCATCAAAATCATTTGCAAGTTCATCAATAACTGGAGCTAGCATTCTACAAGGTCCACACCATGGAGCCCAAAAGTCTACTAACGCAACACCTTCTTTTGCTTGTGCAAAATTTTCTGCTGTTAAATCGATATATTTTCCCATTTTTTCTCCTTTATTTTTTAAATTCTATTGAATTAGAATAAATATTCTCTTAATAACTAATGTTCTCTAGTAGTTTTATATCATCTTTATACACACAAAGTAAATCTATTTGATAATTCTCATCACTTTTGTGTTTCATAAAGTAATATTGTATTGTTTTTACAAGTTTATGATATTTTTTTGCATCTAGTCGATATGTTACTTCATAATCTCCCTGCGTACTTTTAACCTCAACAAAATGTAAAATTTCATCTTTTTTGGCGATGATATCAACTTCTCCAAATTTAGAATGAAAATTTCTTTGAAGAATTTCAAAACCATATTTTTCTAAATATTCACAAGCTAAATCTTCACCTTTTTTTCCAAAAAGATAGTGCAATAAAGCCATTTAATCTTCAATTCTCATCATAAAAACATCACCTTGGACAAATTCTTGTTCCTGTAATTTTTGGATAAGCACTTGTATATTCTTCTCATAAGTTTGATGAGTAATGAAAAACAAAGTACTATAATCTTGCTTTTCTTTTTTAGGTTTTTGCAAAAAAGTATCGATTGAAATTTGATGTTTGCTCATTAATTGTGTAATTTTTGATAATACCCCTATTTTATCCAACACTTTTAATCTTAAATAGTATCTTGTATAAATTGAATCTTTTTCTAAAAGCTTATAAGAAGTATCATTTAAATATCCAAAAATGGCACTATTTTTTTCTTTTCTTGCTATATCAATTAAATCAGCTATAACAGCACTTGCAGTTGCCTTACCACCTGCCCCTGGACCATAATATAAACTTTCACCCAAAATATCCCCATCAACACTAATAGCATTCATCACCCCGTCAACTTTTGCTAACATTCTATCTTTACTTAACATAGCAGGATGAGATCTTAGTTCTATTTTTCCCTCTTTAATTTTAGCAATACCCAAATGCTTTATAGTGTATTCAAATTCCTTTGCAAAATAAATATCTTCATCACTTACCTTACTAACACCCTCAATCAAGATATCTTCAGGTTTTACTCTTAATCCATAGGCAATATTTGCTAAAATTAAAAGCTTATGTGCAGCATCAAAGCCCTCTATGTCAAAAGCTGGATCAACTTCGGCATATCCTAAATCTTGTGCTTTTTTTAATACTTCTTGAAATTTAGCATTATCTTCGGTCATTTTACTTAAAATATAATTACTTGTACCATTTAAAATGCCTTTAATAGAAACAATATTATTAGCACTTAAACCCTCTTTTAAAATTTTAATGATAGGAATTCCGCCTGCCACACTAGCTTCATAACCAAAAGCCGTGTTTTGTGCTAACTTCTCAAGCTCATAGCGATGATAAGCAAGCAAAGCTTTATTGGCAGTCACAACCGCTTTTTTTCTCTGTAAAATCTTTGAAATTAATTCAAAAGGTAGTTCTATACCACCCATTAATTCTACAAAAACATCAATATCATCACGATTTAAAATTTCATCAATATCATTTACCACAGGAATTAGGGCATTTAGTTTTACACTTCTTGCTAAAGCGACCACCGGAATAATTTCCTCATCACATCTTGCTTTGATTAATTCTTGATTTTTTAATAGTGTTTCAACAACAGCACTTCCAACTGTCCCATAGCCTAAAATTGCGATTTTCATTTTATTCTCTTAAATATTTTTTGATATTTCTAGCAGCCTGACGAATGCGATTTTCATTTTCTATCAAAGCAATTCTAACGTACTCATTACCTGCCTCACCAAAACCAACTCCAGGACTTACTGCTACATTTGCTTTTTGTAAAAGCTGCTTAGAAAATTCCATGCTACCAAGATGAGCCTTACTTTGAGGGAGTTTTGCCCAAACAAACATACTTGCATTAGGCTTTTTTAACTCCCATCCTGCTTGATAAAATGATTCTAGTAAAACTTCTAATCTTTTTGCATAAGTTGCCTTAATCTCTTCAACACAAGTTTGATCTCCATCTAAAGCTACAGTAGCAGCAACTTGTATAGGCGTGTACATACCATAATCAAACCAAGATTTAATCTTTTTCAAAGCCGCAATTAAGCGTTTATTACCCACCACAAAACCTACGCGCCAACCTGCCATGTTGTAAGATTTTGAAAGTGTATAAGTTTCTACTGCTACATCTTTAGCACCTTCAACTTCAAAAATCGAAGGAGTTTTATAAGAGCCAAAAGTTAAGTCCGCATAAGCAATATCAGAAATAATATAAAATCTTTCTTTTTTTGCCATAGTAACCAATCTCTCATAAAAACTTTTTTCTACTGTAACCGTTGTGGGATTATGCGGAAAATTTACCACTACATATTTTGGACGCGGAATGCTTTCATGTAGTGTTTTTTGTAAATTTTCAAAAAAAGTATTTTCGTTTAATTCGTAATTTTCATTAAAATCAAAATTCATAGTTGCTACATTACCACCTGCTATGATAAAAGCTTGAGTATGTATAGGATAAGCAGGTGTAGGTACAATAGCTACATCCCCTGGGTTAATCACCGCTCTTGCTAAATTTACAAAACCTTCTTTAGAGCCCATCGTTGCAACTACTTCACTTTCAGGATCTAAATCAACATCGTATTTTCTTTTATACCAATTACAAATTGCAAGTCTTAGTTTATAAATTCCGCTCGAAGCAGAATAACCTGAAGTTTTGTCTTTATTTGCACTTTCACAAAGTTTATCTATAATATGTTGGGGAGTTTTACCATCAGGATTTCCCATAGAAAAATCTATTATATCTTCCCCTGCTCTTCTTGCTGCCATTTTAATCGCATTAACTTCAGCAAAAACATAATTTGGAAGTCTTTCTATGGTATTAAAATGAATTTCTTCAAACATCGTCCATCCTTTTTAGCGTCTTAAGTAAATTTTTAAACCCCTTTTTATGTTATCAAGGCTAAACATATCCCCTATAATAACATATTTAGCACCCAATGGTATATTTACATTTACTTCATTTTGCTTATGTGTATTTTCTACACCTTGAATAAAATTTAAGTTTTTGTCCAAAAACTGAATTTTACAAAACCAAGAATCAAGATTATGCGCACTAAGCTCCATACTTTTTGCACCTTGCAAATCAATAATATATTCTCTTAAAGGTTTGCTTAATTGAGTAATAGTATTTAATGGAATTTGAGTATTAACTTTAGGCTTTGCTTTTGAAAAATCTAGCTCATATTCATAATTTAACTCTGAAATTTTAGAAATGTCTTTAATAAAAACAGAACTTCCCAACAAAGCTTTATAAAAAACTCCCGGATCAAGCATATATTGAGAATTTACAGCCAATTTATAAGTAATATAATTTTCTCTTAAAATTAACTCAGTTGATATAAAATATACATAGCCCAACTCGTTTAAAGTATCATTAATCGTTTTAAAAAATAAAACAGAATCAGCTTGAGCTTTAAAACTAAAAGTTAGGGTTTTTGGCTCATTTAGTATAAAATTTGCCAAAGAATTAGTTTTTAAAATTTGGGAGATGGTATAAATATCTACATTTCCACACTCATCTTTATAATCATTTCTTGCAAACAAAAGCTCTAATTTTGCATCCTTAGAATTATCATTAACAATATGCTTAGCAACTTCTAAAGCACTTAATGCAAAAGCATTAAGAGTAAAAAAAATGGAAAATATTAAAATTCTTACCATATTTTTCCTCTATTTTCTTTTTTAAATTCAGTTTTTGTAATTTGTTTAATTTTACCATCTTTAATCATTAAAAATTTAGACATACCATTTTTTAACTCTAAAGTATTATTATTCTCGTCATTTAAACTAAAAGCAGCATGACCTGTAGTAATTAACATATCTTTATCTAAAGGTAAAACATAATCATTTTTGATAGTTAAAGAACTCTTTCTAAAAGTTTTTAAATCCACTATACCAAGCCAAAGTTCTGCACTTGGTTTTATAATACTTTCATTGAGCAAAATGGTATTTTCTTCAGGCATATTTAAACTAGCATTATCTTCTAATGTTTCTTCTATAGTGTTATTGCCCCCATCCATTGACTCTAAAATGGTTGCATTTGTTTCATTATTTTCTATAACATCACTAGCAAAAAAATCAAGAACTGGGGTTTCATTTTCATCAACTTTTTCTTCTAAAACAACCTGTTCTTGATTTAATACACCAGTAGTATTTTCATCTAGCACAGAACTTTGGAAAAATCTTGAAACACCCCAAGCTAAAGCCACTATCAAAAGTACTACTACTATAATCACAATATACCATACACTCGAGCTTTCTTTGGTATATGAGTTCATTCTAGGTAAAATATGCACATGATTTTTTTTCTCAATACCATTTTCTTCTAAATAAACATGATATTCTTCTAAAAAATTAGAAAAGTCAAGTTCATATTCTCTTTGTAAAATTTTAATAAAACCATTTACATTAAAGCGAGATAAAGACTTAAAATCTTTTTTAATGATATATTCAAGACAAGCTATCTCTATTTGTGTTTTTTTTTGAACTTCTAATAAATTTAAATCTTCTAATTTTTTCCAACTATCCATTTTTCATCCTATCGCAAAGTATTGCAAATGCTGCACTTACATTTAAACTATCAAAATCATTATGCATTTTTATACCTACGCATTCATCACATTTTTTAAGTACCTTTGGTGCTATACCAAAACCTTCACTTCCCATAATTAAAACTTTTTTTTCTTTAGTCTTGATAGTATGTATATCACTACCCCCACTTGCACTAGCATAGATATAAAAGCCTTTTTGTTTTAACTCATTTATCATACTTAAAACATCATCATTTAAAACTATCTTCATATCCAACGCTGCACCACTACTTGTACGAATAACTCCATCCATAGCCACATTTTTAGCTGCCAAAACAATCCCATTAACACCCAAAGCATAAGCGCTACGCACGATAGCACCTATATTTCCAACATCGCTAATATTATATAAAATAACTATAAAATCTTTTTCTTTTAAATTTTCAAAAGAACTAAATTCAAACTCATCAATCTCCATTAAAAAACCCTGATGATTTCCACCTCTTGCCAAACTTTGTGCGGCTTTAAAATCAAGTTTTTTAATTTTTTTTGAAGTCTTTGCTATTTTTGAAAAATCAGCCTTTTCGCATTCTTTTGCTAAATAAATTTCTTTAATTTTTTCTTTGTGCTTTTCTAAGATATAAAAAAACACTTGCTTACCATAAACTATCATTTTTAAATAATAACCAAATTCAACTTAAAAGCAGTTTTTGATAATTTTCTTTTGGAGATTTTGCATTGATTTTTGATAGAAGTTTTGCCTTTGTTTTTAAAGGCAAATCAAGTTCATAAATATCTTGCTCACACAAGATATTTTGATGAAATTGCTTTTCTTTGGCATTTACCACCACACACCATTCACCGCGCAAATCCATTGTTTTTATTTTTTTTAAAATCTCTAAAACACCTGCTCTAAATTTAGTTTCAAATTTCTTTGTTGCTTCTTTTATGATAAAAATTTCTCTTAAAGGATCAATTTTACTAATTTCTTCTACCAAATTAAGTATTCTAGTGGGTGCTTCATAAACTATACTAGGATAAGGGTTAAGCATTAAATTTTCAATATCTTTTTGTCTTTGAGGATTTTTATTGGCCAAAAAACCCATAAAAATAAATTCTTTTTTACAAAACGCACTTGAAACTAATGCAAGCAAAGCAGCATTTGATCCTGCTAAGACTTCATAGTCAATATTGTTTTTAATAGCATATTCGATTAAAAACTGCCCTGGATCGCTAATACCTGGCATACCTGCATCACTCAAATATGCAATATCTTGTTCAAAAAAAATCTCATCTATTTTTGCTAAAAAATCTTTTTCATTATGAGTATGTAAAGCTATATATTTATCAGGCTTTATTTCTAAATTAAATTTTTCATTAAGAAGATGAATTAAAGATTTGCAAACTCTTGTATCTTCACATAAAAAGAGCTTGCATTTTTGTAAAATTTCTAAAGAATGAAAAGAAATATCGTTTAAATTTCCTATGGGCGTAGGAATAAAATATAACATTATTGCATTGCGTATTTTTTCTTAAATTTCTCTACACGACCCGCAGCATCTACGATTTTTTCACTACCTGTAAAAAATGGATGGCAACTTGAGCAAATATCAACTTTAATTTCTGATTTATTTGACTTAGTAGTAAAAGAATTTCCACAAGCACAACTAACTTTGCATTCTACATACTCTGGGTGAATTTCTTTTTTCATTGTTTATCCTTTTTCAAAACATTAAGGCATAATTATATAAATTATTATATAAAAAATAGCTAAATTTAAGCGTGTTTTTAAATTATGAATTTTGAAGCAACCCCTATTAAAGCTGTTTGTGCTTTAAGTATAAAATCAGCATGTAGTTTTGCTTTTTTTACATCCCCATCTCTTTCATTTTGCGAAAATCCACCTTCAGCACCTATTAAAAATACATGCTTACTAGGTTCAAAACTCATCAAATCTTCACCTTCAAAGTCTATCAAAACAATATTTTCATAAACTTGTTGAATTTTTTTAAAATCATCAAAAATTTCAAGCTCCATTAAAGAAGCACGACCGCATTGTTGTGATGACTCTATAAGAATTTTTTCCATTCTTTTAAAATCTAACTTAAAATTTTTTTGTGAATAATCCATATACACAAAAGAAAGCTTTGCCACTCCAAGTTCATTTAAAAAAGGCAAAGTTTTTTCTATAATTTTTGGATCAATCACTGCTAAGGCTAAGTGTAAATATGTTTTTAATTTTTGTTTTTCTTCTTTTTTATCAAGTAAATTTAATACGCAAGAGCATCTAGAAAGCTCTATGCATTCATAAGTATAAGCAAAAAAATCTTTTAAATTTTTTAATATGATTTTATCGCCTACTTTAATTCTTCGAGCCTTTAAGTGTAAAAAAGCTTCATTTTCTAGCTCTAAATTTAAAATACCGCTTTGTGGGTGATATAAAAATCGCATTAAAAATAAAACCTTTGAAGCAAATAAGGCACAAAAAGTAAAAATATACCCAAACACAGAATAAAAAAGCTTAAAAATCTAAATTTAGTATAACGCTTAAACAATCTTGCTTTTTTAAATAAAACAAATTGATAAATAGCCAAAGCAAAAATCAAAATCCAACAAAACCACATAGAAAGTATATAAAGATTTAGCTCAAAATGCTTTAAAGCCCAAAGCAAACTTCCTGTAAAAAGTGTAATTGCTAAAAATAAATAATAAATTGGTAAAAATAGGCGAATTCTTTTTATAAAAATAAACTCTTGCGAAAAACTACTTTGAGTTAAATATAAATAAAACAACATTAAAAAGCCATTTGCATATAAACTATACACATGCAATGCTAAAAAAAACTCATAACCTTGATCCATCACTGTCCTTGTGTGCTATTTTCATCTTTGATATCATCATCTACAGGTATAGGAAGTGTTTCATCGTCTATAATGACATTAGAATCACTTTGCTCAATTTGAACTTGTTCGGTTTGTACTTCTTTTTTTGTGGTTGTATTTTCTTGGTTTGAGCAAGCTATAAAAAGCAATAATGGCACAATTAATAAAACCTTTTTCATCATACCTCCTTTTGATTAACAAAAACAAAATTTGAATCTTGAAGTTTTTTAAAAAAATCTTTATCTTTCCATTCATCAATTATAGCTTGTGAAAATTCAATATCCGCTAGATTGATCTTTGATAAAAACTCACTATAAGCATCTTCTCTAAAACCTTGCGCATAACCTGTTCTTGTTTCGTGCACAATAATACTTTTTAAACTAACACCTTGCTCACCATTAACCATCTTAGTTTTTAAAAGCAAGGTATCAATCAGTACAAAAAATATGCGTACAAAATTTTCTGCACTGACATTCACAGGTAAACTTACCCATCTTTGAGAGTGTTTTTTCATATCTTCTAAATAAGCTTTGTCATCATCTTGGTATAAAGTAATAGCATGATCAAAACTATCGATAATTTGCTTAATTTCATCTTTTAGCAAACCAAAATCATACACCATTCCAGCATTATCAAGATATTGGCTTTCAAGTAAAATTTCTACCTTGTAAGAATGTCCATGTATACTCGTTTTACATCGTTTGGAGCTACAAAATCTAACAATATGAGCATTTTCAAATTCAAACATTTTTCTAATAATCATACGCCTTCTTTATCTCCCCAAATTCTAATATGCATTCTATCAGAATAATTATATCCATTTTTTATACAAAATTCAGCAACACTTAAGGCATTTTTAGAAATTTCTAATCCATTTGCACCCATAGGCATGCAAAAAACTTCATTTTTGCAAATTTGTAAGATTTCTTTGATTTCTTCTAGGGCTTTATTCTCCTCTAAAAAATCCCTATCTAAAACAAATTTATAAAAGCTATCTCTAGGATATTTTTTAAAAGCTCTTAAAGCTTTTTCATTAATTCTTTTTTCCTTTTTTACTCCGCTATTACTTAACTTTACCCCTAAAGCAAAATAACATTTTTTATACAGTGGATATTTTTCAAAATCAATTTCAATACTTGCATTGGTTTCAAAATGTACTTTAAAATCGTTTTCTAAAAGCAAATTAACAAAACACAAAAATTCTGGTTTTTGATAATTCAACAAAGGTTCTCCGCCCGTAATGACAACTATAGCTTGGTGTGAATTTGCGAGTTTTACAACCTCATCAAAAAGTTCTTTTGTTTTATATGATTGATAACAAGCTTTAAATTCTTGAGTAAAAACCGCTCTAATGGTATCGCACCCTAAAAGTATTTTAGAGTTTTGCTCTTTTTTCACCCCAAAGCCAATACAGTTAAAATTACACCCAGCAAATCTAACAAAAACAGCCAAATTTCCGCTATATTTTCCCTCACCTTGCAAGCTTAAAAAAGTTTCGACAACTTCCATTATCCACCTGTTTGATAAAAAGCTCTTGTTGAACTTTGATTGTTTTCGTTTTCAGCCCATCTGTTTTTTTCTGATTTGTTTTTTATCACCGTTTTTAAAACCTCGCATGCTCCTGCTATGTCTTTATTGCGTATAGCTTTTTTAATGCTTAAGGCCTCATCGTAATACAAACAAGGTATCAAAAGACCTTCAGCAGAAAGTCTTATACGGTTACAACTATCGCAAAAATCATGACTATGTGGATCAATAATACCAAACTCATACCCATCTTCAAGCTCATAAATACTCGCAGGTGCATTTGGACTTTTTTGTCCTTGTTTAAAAGAATATTTTTGAGCAATAATATTTAAAATTTCTGCTGATTTTAAGCCTTTTAAATCTCCATAAGCATGATAATTTTCCATAAATTCTATAAAGCGAATTTGGCTTTTGCACACTTTAGCAAATTCTAAAAGATCAATAAATTCACTATCGTTAATCCCCTTAAGCGCTACAGTATTAAATTTAATCTTAAAGCCTAATTCTAAAGCCTCATTAATACCATTTAACACATCTTTAAGTATATTTTTTTGAGCTAATTTAAAAGCTATTTCTTCTTTTAAGGTATCTAGTGAGATATTAACTCTTTTTAAACCTGCTTGTCTTAAATCTTTTGCTTGTTGTTTTAATAAAGAAGCATTAGTAGTAAGTGCTAAGTCTATATCTTGTTTATACTCACTAATCATAGCAATAAATTTATACAAATCTTTTCTTACTAAAGGCTCACCACCTGTAATGCGAATTTTTTTAACCCCTTCATCAATGCAAACTTTAACAAACATAAAAAGTTCTTCAAATGATAAAAGGTTTTCTTTGGAACTCCATTCAAATGGAGTTTTTGGCATACAATAAAGGCAGCGAAAATTACATCTTTGTGTTACTGAAATTCTTAAATAATCAATCACTCTTCCATAGCTATCTACTAACATCAAAGGCCTTTATAGCAATTTATTAAATTTCAAAATAAGCTCAACCCTACCCATACCTATACGCAAATCTTTAGCAATTTGCTCTATGGATTTTTTTTGATTAAAAAGCTCTATTACTTTTTGCTCTTCATTATCATAACTTGGGCTTAATTTTGTAATACTTTGAGTTTTTTGTTCTAAATTTAATAAACGATTTTTTTGCTCACTTTGAAATTCTTCAATAACTTCTTCCACTTCTTTTAAAGCATTTAAAATAGGAAGGATATTTTGATTTATTTTTTGTTCTAATACTTGCAAAAGCTCTTCTTTTAATTCTTCTTTAATAGCTTCAGCGTCTATTTCTTCTTTTTCTTGCTCTTGTTCATCTAAGCTTTCTTTTTTTAAATAATGATACTGCTTGTTTAAATCTTCAATCATCTTACCAAGCTCATTAATTTTAGCAATATTTTCTTTTTCTTTTATCATCATATAAGCAAACATAGCAAAAATTAATAAAGCTACCACAAGCCACAATAATAAATCACTACCCATTTTCTTGCTCCTTTAAAATCTTAATCATCGCTCTTTGCATATTTGCCACAAAATTATCATACGCAAGCTCATCTTCTGCTTTTATTTGTGTAATTTTTGCCTCATTTTCATTTAAGGCTCTAAAAAAAATACTAATTTTTTGACCATTTAATTCAAATCTTGCATAATATTCCTCATCTTGAACCAAGCACTTGTCTTTAAACTGAATGTGTGCAAAATTTACACCCTCTACGAAGGCTTTATGTTTTAAATCTATAAATAATTTTGTTTTATTGATATCATTTTTTATCAAATACAATTCTTGTTTTATACCCATAAGTAAATCAAAAATAATTTGCTCACCTTCGCTAAATTCCACTCTTGAGGCAAGTTTTTTCCATTTGCTTAAATTGACATAATTATTACTTGAAAGATATTCTTGCAAAAACTCTTCATATCTTTCTTTACTCTCTTCAAACTCAAGCTCTAACGAGCTTTTAAAAAATTTTATCTCCATAAAAGATCAACCCAAATAAATATAAAAAACACCATACTTAAATAACCATTTAAAGTAAAAAATGCTTTATCAATTTTTGCAAAATTCTTTCTAACAATGTGGTGTTCAAAAAATAAAATAATCGCACTAATTATCACACCTAAAAAGGCAATATTTCCTGTTGGAGCTACCCAAACAAATAAAAGCCAAAAAAGCACTGCTAAAACATGACAAAATGCTGAGATAAATAAGGTTGTTTCAAGTCCAAATTTAGCAGGTATAGAGTGCAAACCCATTTTTTTATCATACTCCATATCTTGCAAAGCATAAAGCAAATCAAAGCCAGCTGTCCAAAAAGTGATACCCAAACACAAAATCACACTATAAATTTCAATACTTCCCAAAACCACAATGCTACCTGCAATAGGAGCAAGCCCTAAGCAAAATCCTAATACTAAATGTGCTAAGGATGAAAATCTTTTAAAAATTGAATAAATAGCTAAAATAAATAATACTGGCAAAGAAAGAGCAAAGGCTAATTTATTAATAAAATAACTTGCCAAAACAAAAATAATAGCGTTTAAAATAATAAAAAGTAAAATACTAATTTTACCTATGCGCCCATCAATATTAGGTCTATTTACACATCTTGGATTGTTTTTGTCAATATCCTCATCCATTAAACGATTAATTGCCATTGCAAAATTTCTTGCACTCACTGCACAGATAACACCCAAAAACAAAGCCTTAAAGCCAAACCAAGTGCTATCATTTAAAATAACAGAAGCTACAATCATTGAAGTAAATAAAAAAGGTAAAGCAAAAATAGAATGCTTAAAAACAATCAACTCTAAAATATCTTTCAATTTTTCTTTTAATATAGGCATTTTTTCTCTTTATAATATATTTTTGTTATGATTTTACTAAAATAATTTTAAATTTAGGATATTTTTACGATGTTTTTTGAATTTGCACTCATTGGAACCACTGCAAGTGGTAAAACAGAACTTGCCAATAAACTAGCCTATGAATTTAATGCAAGTATTTTAAGCCTTGATAGTCTTTGTGTGTATAAACAAATCGAGATCGCTTCAGCAAAAACAGAGCAAAAAACCCTAAATGAGCTTGATTATTTTGGTATAAATTTATTAAATGTCAATGAGCATTTCAACATCGCATTGTTTTTTGAAGAATACAAAAAAGCTAAAGATTTTGCTCAAAAAAACAATCAAATGCTTATTATCACAGGTGGAACTAGTTTTTATTTAAAAGCCTTAATGGATGGTTTGAGTGAAAATTTTAAAGAAAGCCAAAGCACGCTAAGTAATGATGAAATTTATCATTTAATGATAAAAATTGACCCACAAGCAAAAATAGAAAAAAACGATACTTATCGTTTGAAAAAATGGCTTGGAATTTATGAGCAAACTAATAAAATTCCAAGTGAAGTTTTAAAAGAAACCAAACAAGAAGCTTTGATTAAAAAACTTGATATTTTTGAAATTTCTTGGCAAAAAGATCTTTTAGAAAAACGCATTATCAAACGCACTAAAAATATGCTAAATGAGGGTTTAATAGAGGAAGCTAAAATGTTATTTGATAATTATGATCATCATTTAAAAGCATTAAATTCCATAGGTTTAAAAGAATGCAAAGATTTTTTAGATAAAAAAATAAATTTAAATAAGCTTGAAGAACTCATCATCATCCACACAAGACAACTTGCCAAAAGACAAAGAACTTTTAATAAAAAATTCAATAAAGAAATTTTAGATTTTCAAAATGCCTATGAAAATTTAAAAGCTTATATTTTAAAAAAAATATCAAGGCTGAGTGTTTAAGACATTTAATTTGTCTTTACACAAATTTTGCCAATTACTTGTTGCATTAATATCTAAACATTTTTGCAAACTTTGTCTTTGTTGATTTGTTTGATTTAAATCTTCATATACATTACTTTGCATATAAAATGTGTGCGCGCGTTCATCATCTTTTAAAGGATTTGCCAACAAATCTTTAAACAAAGTCAATGCTTTTTGTGCTTGATTGCTTTGTCTTAGTGCTTTGATGTAGATAAACTCTAAATCTGGGCTAAAAAGATTTACCCCTATTAAATTTTGATAATCAATTGCCTTTGGAGCATATGTTAAAATGCTTGTGATGAAATTATTTCTCTCACAATAACGCAAAAACTCATAATACAACTCCACCATGCGGTAATTCATCGGAAATTGCTCTAGTTTTTGCAAAGTTCTTATCATAGCATTATAATCTTGCAATTTAAGTTCAGCAAAAAACTTAATATAATTTGCCTCAAATTTTTCATTATCACTGATAATGGTTCTTGTGTTTAAAATATCATTAATCATCTTTATAGCATTTTGGTAGTTCTTGTCTTTTAAAGCCAAATCTGCACTTTGAAGTTTATAAAAAATAATATCATCATTTTCATTTTCAATGATATATTTTTTTGCTTCTTCCATACGCGTTGTGCGCTTAAAGCATTCAAGCATTCGTTTTTTATTTTGAATTTTACTTCCTATATTATAAGCTTTAAAATCTTCATAAATTTTGACCGCGTCTAAGCACTCATCATTTTTTAATTTTTGATCTAAAACCAAAATCGCAGCCTGCTCTAATAATTTTTTGATTTCCTTGTTAGAATATTTTTCTATATCTTTTTGATATGCCACTACTTTTTCGTAATTTTTTTCTTGAAAATACAATTCAACATTATCAAATAAAGCCTTACTAGCAATTTCACCGGCATACTTTTGCATAATCTCCTCATATCTTTGATGTAAAAAGCTTGCATTAGTATCTTTTAGATACAAGAAATTTTTATCTTGTGCTTCTTTAATTAAACTTAAAAATTCTCCTAAAGGAAATTCCTCTGCATATAAATCAAGATATTTTTGTGCTTTTGTGTGTTCATTTGCATTAAGCAAAGACAAAGCAAGATCCTTAAGCACTCTTTCGTATTCATTTTCAACCTTACTTAAATGTGTGAAAATATACTCATAAATTTTAGAACTAATATCATACGCCCTATTATTGCTAAATGCCCTTGCTACTAACAAAGAATTACCCAAATCACTCATAAAAAATTGAGGATTAGAGTCTAAAATTTTACTAACAAGCTCTTTAGCCTCTTTGACATTTTGCATTTCTAAATAATTTCTTGCCAAAAACAATGCAGCTCTACTTGCCAAATCAGCATCTGGTGTAGAGTAATACACATCTTGATAAATATTATTTGCAGTATTTTTTTTACCCAAATGGTACAAATAGTCTGCATAATCAAGCAAAGCCATAATGGTGTATTTGTCACCTTTATGCTCTGTATTTAAAGTATCGATGATGTATTCGACATTTGATCTTTGCGATAAGCCCATATAAATTCTCATCATAATATACATAACTTCTGTATAATCTTTGTCGTTAATATAAGTCCTTAGCCATTTTTTTGCATCTCCTAGCATTTGCTCTAAGACCTGTTGATCTTTATCAAGCTCGTATGTAAAAAGTTTATTTTGCACTCTTAACTTGTACAACTCAAACTCATTCATAAATACACTACCTTGATAACGCTTAACAGCATTGGTTGCATCTCTTAAAACTTGATCATATTTTTTTGCTTCATATTCTTGCTTGATATTAAAATAAGTATTAAAATCAGCACTTTTTGAAGTTTCTATAGGATTAGAATTTAAATCTAAAGCGCCAATGTAAGGCATAAGTGCGTTGTCAAAGTATATATCAAAATTAAGTCCATCGCTAGGTTTAAAATAACGCAAATCTTTAGTAAAAATAAATACAAAATGTTTGGATTGATCACCGCTTTGGCTTTCAATTTCTTTGGCATTAAAGATATCTTGAGAATAGCTAAACATTTTAGATAGTATTTTAGGATAAATTTTGATTGTTAAAAAAGTTTGGTGTTTTTCAAAAAAAATCGAAAAGTCATCAAATTCCTTGTTTTGAAACTGCATACTGCTTACACCTAAAACATTACATTCAAAGTGTATTTTTTCAAATTCAAAAACACTTTTACATGTAAATTCTTTATTGTCTTTTAAATGTAAAAGCGTAAAGGGTCGGTTATGTTCCTCCCCTTGATTAACAACAATTTCAAATGAAAACACATAGCTTATACTGAGTAAAAATAAAAATAAAAACCTTAACATAAGCGTGATTATAGCAATATTATTTTACAAAAGCAAAAACACACATGAAAGACTTCCTACAAGACATAGACTTAAAACCACTTTTTGTTTTACATCTAAATTTCCTGCTTCTATTTCTTGTCCTTTTTTAAAGAAAATATAAATTAAAATCTTCAAATACGCATAAAGCATGATCATAGAACTTAAAGCTATGGCAAACACAAGCACATAATATCCTGAATTTAAGATAGAAACTAAAATTAAAATTTTACCCCAAAAGATACCAAAAGGTGGTATGCCCGCTATACATAAAATAAAAATAGCTAAAACGACTGACAAAACAGGTCTTTGATCAAACAAACCCGAAAAACTCTCAAACGAACTTTTTTGAAATAAACTTAAAATCAAGAAAATTCCATAATTTGCAAATGCAAAAGAAATCCAATACACAAACAAAGCAAAAATTGAAAGCAAGTAAGAAGTGCCATCTCCTTGAGAACTCACACTCATACTCGAAACAATAACAGCTAATATAAAAGAAGAATGTGTAATCGAACTATATGCGAGCATTTTCTTTGCATCTTTTTGAATTAAAGCTACGATACTAACTGTCAACATAGAAAAAATAGCTAATAATGCCACTATATATTCAAATTTCACTCCACCTCCTAAGGCAGAAAAAATTCTCAAAACCACTATGATCATGGTAATTTTTGGCACAATAGAAATAAAAGCTATAAAATTAGTATGCACTCCACAATATACATCTTTTAGCCAAAAGTGAAAAGGCGCAATAGAAAGCTTTATGCCAACTATCACCAAAAACATCACTCCTGCGCAAAGCAAAATAGGATCTGAAATATATTCAGAATGCAATAAATTATCCAAATCTAAAGACTTAGTTTTTAAATACACAAAAGCACACGCAAACACAAAAAATCCAGCTCCAACCGCAGCCAAAGTAAAATACTTAATGCTAGAACTCACAGCATTATGAGTGCCTCTTAAAGCAATGAGTGTATAAAGTGCTAAAGATGAACCTTCTAATGCCAAGAAAATAACAATTAAATTAGTGCTAGAAACCATTAAAATCAACGATGCAACCATAAATAAAAACAAAGAGAAAAATTCAGGTTTTTGTTCATCTTTATCAATCAGTAAATAAAGCATCGAGAAAGCCAAAATTACAATTTGAGCAAAAATGGCATAATTATCACTAACAAACAATCCAAAGAAAGCATGAGAATCTTTTAGCCCAAAGCCATTGCAAACCAACAAAAAGCACAAAGTACTAAGCAAAGCTATAACACTTGCTCCGATATAAAAATTTCTTGAAAGATTTTTAAACGCTCCCAGCAAAAGCAACACAATAGCCCAAAAAAGCAAAGACAACACAGGAAATAATAATACAAAATTTAATTTGTCTAAACTAAAATCACCCATTAAAAACCTCTTATACTATCTATGATCTTTTGATTTTCTATTGCAATATTTCTTGTTTGCATAATCTCAAGAACAGTATTAACATTAGAAGCAATTTGATCAAGCATTGTACTTGGCGCCACACCTAAGTAGATCACCAAAGCACTCAACACACTTAAAACAAAAATTTCACCTTTTTTTAGTACCAATTTTTCTAATTTTTCCTCACTAGCGTTAAAAAACATATTTCTATAAATATTTAACATGTAAATCGCACCTAAGATAATGACCCCACCTGCAAACAAAGCGTACCATAAATTCACACTCGCAACACCTTGTAAGATCAAAAACTCTCCAACAAAAGAAATCGTTAAAGGTAGCGAGATAGATGAAAACAACAATACCGCGAAAAAGAAGCTAAACAAAGGAGTATTTTTAGCCAAATTTTTATAAAAATCCAAATCAAAAGTATGGTATCTTTTATAAAGCATATAAGCTGCTAAAAATAAACCTCCTGTCACAATACCATGAGCAAACATATAAAATACAGAACCACTTACTCCATTATAAGTAAAAGTAATAATCCCTAAAATCACTACACCCAAATGCGAAATAGAACTATAAGCAATTAGCTCTTTTAAATCCTTAGTTCTAAAAGCAATCAAAGCTGCATATAAAATCCCAACTATACATAAAACAGCAAGTAAAGAATAATAATGATTTAAAGTATCAGGCGTTAAAGGCAAAATAAATCTTAAAAAGCCAAAAGGAGCCATTTTAAAACTAACAAGCATCACAGACACTAGCGTTGGACTTTTAGCATAAACTTTAGGTGCCCAAGTATGAAAAGGAAACAAAGGACTTTTGATCGCAAAAGCGATAAAAAATCCTAAAAAAACAAGGTTTTGTGCATTTTCAGGTATAAAAAATTCACTTTTATACCAAGCCAACAAATCAAAACTCCAATAACCAAAATTTTGATAATACAAAAATCCTACATAGATAATAGCCAAAAGCATTAACATAGAACCACAAAATGCATAAATAAAAAATTTAATCCCTGCTTTATAGTTGTTAGAATATCTTCCTATTAAATAAATAAGAGGAATAAGAGAAAATTCCCAAAACACATAAAATAACAATGCATCTAATGAAGCAAATAATCCTATAATACAAAATTGCAATAAAAATATACTTACAACAACACTTTTATCTTGTATATCCAAACACACAAAAGATAAAAAGATCATAATAGAACAAAGTAACATCAAATAAAGTGCTATAGCATCAACACCAATATGAAAATTAACAATTAAAGAATTTAAACTAAATTCATAAGCTATACCACCATGATAATTTAACAACAAAAACACATTTAAAGCTAAAATCAAAAAACTTACTAAAATAGCAAAAGATTTACTATCTTCTTTTTGCAAAAACAAAGCCACAAAAGCTGAAAAAAATGGAAATAACATTAACAAACTAAGCATTTTACACCGCCAAAGCCAAACAAAATAAACACACAAAAGCTAAAATCGAAATTCTCAACACCAAAGAATAATCCTTACCCACGCTAAGAAATCTAGCAAAGCTTCTAAGGAAAAACGCTATGCTATTAACCAAAGTGTCCAAAATTTCCTTATCGCTTTTTCTTAGAAATTCACAAAACAATGCATATTTGCCCACAATAAATTGATGATAAAATTTTGGTATATAATATTCATTCGACAAAAGCTTATATATACTTGTTTTAGAAAGTGAAGGTTTAAACCAATCCTTCCAATAAGCTATGATAGCTAAAAGCACACCTAGTATAGCCGCAGCACTTGCAAGCACCATAACCAATGGATTTTGCCCATCAATAAAAGCTAAATTTCTACCAACAAATTCCATAAAACTATGCTCAAACAATCCTGCGATAATTGCAAGCAAAGCCAAAGGACTCATTGCAAGTAAAGCAATCTTACTAGCTTCATGAGGGTGCTCTTCGTGTCTTTTTGGAGTAAAAAACACTAACATCAAAAGTCTAAAACTATAAAAAGCTGTCATAAAAGCAGCGATTAAAAGCGCTAAGAAAATTCCGTGATGATGACTAATAAAAGCAAAACCTAATATCAAATCTTTAGAGAAAAAACCTGCAAATGGATAAATTCCTGCCAAGGCTAAAGAACCTATCAGCATTAAAATCGCACTAACACGCATGCTTTTATAAAGACCACCCATTTTGCTAATATCAAGCTTATCATTCATCGCATGCATTACATTTCCTGCACCTAAGAATAACAAAGATTTAAAAAACGCGTGCGTTGCCAAGTGAAACAAAGCTATTGCGTACGCTCCAAGACCTGCTGCTACAAACATATACCCAAGTTGAGAAAGTGTTGAGTAAGCAATAATTCTTTTTAAGTCTTTAGCTACCATAGCCATAGAAGCAGCAAAAAGTGCCACAAAAGCTCCTAATATAGCAACAAAATACCCCACCTCAGGAACTTGCAAGTAAAGCTCTCCTGCACGAATTACCAAATAAACCCCAGCAGTAACCATGGTCGCAGCATGGATTAGTGCAGATACTGGAGTAGGTCCTGCCATTGCATCGGCAAGCCAAGTGTGAAAAGGAAATTGCGCGGATTTACCCATAGCGCCAATAAACAGTAAAATCGCAATCAAAATTAAAATCGTATTGTCTTCATGTCCTAGTGATAAAAGCGCAAAAAACTCATCATACTTTAAAGAATTAAATTCGATATAAATTAAGAAAATTCCCAAAAGCAAAGCTAAATCAGCTATACGGTTCATGATAAAGGCTTCATTTGCAGCAAAAGTGTATTTTTCATTGTGATACCAAAACCCTATCAAAAGCCATGAACAAAGCCCAACACCTTCCCATCCTATAAAAAGACCTAAGAAATTATCGCTCATGATCAAAAACATCATTGAAAATACAAAAAGCCCTAGGTAACTAAAATAACGATTATATCCCTCATCATGCTCCATGTAAAAGATACTATATAAATGCACAAAAGCTGCAACTATACTAACCACACACATCATGATTAAGGTAATAGAGTCTATTTTAAACCCAAAATTCACATCTACTAAAGATATCCATGTACCAAGCTCGAAATTAAAATGTATTCCTTTGCTTAATAAAACAAGTGAGGAGATAGCTGAAAAAGCGATCAATAATGAAGCTATATAACCTAAAATAATCCTTTTGCCACTAAAAGCAAAAACACCTAAAATAACCGCTGAAATCAAAGGTGAAAACAGCGCCACCAAAGCTAGATTTTGCATTTTGTTTCTCCTTTTTCAGCTAAAGAGCTAAGCTCTAATGTTCCTGTTTTTCTATACCATAAAACACAAAGCGCTATCCCAACTGCAACCTCACAAGCTGCAACCCCCATAACAAATAAAGCAAAAATCTGCCCCTCGATATCATTATGCGAAGCACCTACTGTAACTAAAGCTAAATTAGCAGCATTTAATAAAATTTCACTTGAAATAAAAAGCATAATTAAATTTTGGCGTTTGATAATGCCTATTAGACCAATGATAAACATCAAAATAGCCACAATGTAGTATTTTTCTAACATCATTGCTCATCCTTTTTTATATTTTTTTGAGTTAGCGCTATAGCGCACACCAAAGCTATCAAAAGCAAAATAGCCATAAATTCAAAAGCAAGCATATATTTTGTAAACAAAGCAAAGCCAATTTGCTCGGTAGAACTAAGATCATAAGTTTGAGTGTTTTCATTTAAGCCAAAATTATACCCCATGATGATACTAATCAACAAAACTGCACTAAAAATTACAGCAAAAATAAACACTCTTTTGCCTTTTAGACTTTCTTTTACTTTAATCGAAGCATCAAAAAACATCATCGCAAAACTATAAAGCCCTAAAATAGCTCCACTATAAACGATAATCTGAATCGCTCCAATAAATTCGGCATTCAGCAAAAAATAAAATCCGCTTAAAAAAACCATCGCAGCTGCTAAAGAACTAATAGCATAAAGCACACTTGTGCTTAAAACACTAATCAAGAAAAATCCCAGCACCAAAATACTTAATATACAAAAAGCTATGATTTCAAACATTTTCTTCCTTTGGAGCATCTTGTTGTCTTTGCAAATCTATCTCATAATAATTTGGGGTTTTCTTTACTAAAGTATCAGCATCTTTTCTAAGACTACCACTACCTTCAAAAACAACTTGATTTTTAAGCTCATCAATAGGGGTTAAAAAGTCTTGTTTTTGACCAAAATAAGATCGTTGCTCAGCTGCATTTTCATACTCTTTACCATGTACAATGGCCAATTCAGGGCAAACATCAGCACAAAAACCACAATAAATACAACGTCCTAGGTTGATACTATAATTTTCAACCTTTTTACGACCATCTTCACTTAAGCTTGTTTCCATTCTAATACAATTACTAATGCAAATTTTTTCACACAAGCCACAACCAATACAACATTCATTTTCACTTTCAATAAAACGCATTAAACGATGCACAGCGCGGTAACGATTATCTAATGAAACTTTTTCCATAGGATATTTAATTGTCGCACTATTATTTTTCTTCAACATTTCTCTTAAAACTACAAATAACCCCACAAAAAGTTCTGTATTTAGTGAACGCTTGATTACTTGTATCAGCTTTTCATAAGCAGTTTGTGGATTTTTACGCTCAAAATCTACTTTAAAATAACCCTTTTTCATTGTTTTTCCTTATATCACAAGCACTAAAGCGCTAATTAATAAATTTAAAACCGCCAAAGGTATTAAAATCAAATAGCACATTCTCATCACTTGGTCAGGGCGTAGTTGGGGAAATGCTCCTCTAGCCCAAAAATACCAAAAGAACACAAAAGAAACCTTCAAAAGCATCATGATAGCTCCTGGTATAATCCAAAAGTCATTAAATCCACCTAAAAATAAAAGTGATATCATGATCGCACCCGTAATCATGGCAGTATATTCACCGATAAAAAACATACCCCATCTAAGACCACTATATTCAGTGCCATATCCCGAAACAAGCTCGGTTTCATTTTCACTTAAACATAGCGGGGTTCTATTAGTTTCTATGAAAATAGCTATAACAAACAAAACAAAAGCAAGAGGCTGTTTAAAAATAAGCCAAGAAAGTATACCATCGCTTTGATAGTTATTAATATCCACCAAAGATAAGGATCCAACAAGCATTACCACACACACCAAAGAAAGCCCCGCAACACTCTCATAAGAAATGATAGACACAAGTCCTCTAGCACCACCTAACAACGACCATTTGTTATTGCTTGCCAAACCGCCCAAAAAAATCGCATAAAAGCTAACTCCCCCCATGCCTATAACAAAAAGCAAAGCAACATTAATATCAGCGACAATAGGACGAATAACTCTACCAAATAAAGTAAATTCAGGAAAAATAGGGATAGCTGCGATTGCCACAAAAGCACAAATTGCTGCAATCAATGGAGCGATCAAAAATACCACTTTTTGGGCATAAGTTGGAACAATATCTTCTTTGGTAAAAAGCTTAATCATATCAGCAACCACTTGAAGTAAACCAAAAGGACCTACCATATCAGGCCCCAAACGACGATGAAACAAAGCCAAAACTTTTCTTTCAAGATAAGTTGCCAAACCCGCCAAAGTAGCAAAAATAGCTATAACAAGCACGCATTTAACAATCGTTTCTATAATAAAAAAAGTAATATCACTCATATTTTAGCTCCTGCTTTTTCAAGCCAAACTTTCACATATCGCGTATGCTTAAATAAAGATTTATAATCAATCTTACTATCATAGTCTCCTAAGTATGCAGCATTTTCTAACAATTCATCGCATTTAACACTAATAGCAACTTGAATTTTTTCATTTTTCAAAACCACACTATCATTTTGACTTAGTTCAAATTTTTGCATTAAATCAGGAGATAAAAATAAAACCCCAACCTCGTTAAAGGCTCTATTACTAAGCTTTGAAAACTGATGAATGCTATTTGCATGATATAAGGTTAAATTTCCCTCATTTTGCATTTGCGCTTCTTGTGCTGCTAAGACTTTTTCAAACTCAAAATGAGAAAAATCAAGCTCATAGCCTCTATGATTTATGCCTCCATTATCATAGTAATTTTCCAAATCATCAAATTTGATTGCTCTAAAGCCTTTATTTTGTGGTAAAAGCTGGGTATAGTTGATCGTAAATTCTTCATCAAAACCTAGGGCATTTGCCAAATCATTTAAAAAATATCCTTTAAATTCTAAAGCTGCATTTGTAGGCACCAATCTTTTATCATAATTAACAAAACTACCTTCTTGTTGATTTAAACTAGAACTCGCAAGATCTCCTTCATAAGAAAAACTAAAATCACCTTTTTCGTTATAACCTAGTGTCTTTCCTGCTTGAAGATCTTGTTTTAAATCACAAATCAAACTCACACCCAAAGTATTGGTGCAGGTTGGATTTAAAAAGACTTTAAAGTCAGTATATTTTTGCACCATAGCACAAAGTTTTGCCAACTTAACACTTTGTTCATCATAGTAAAAATCACTTCCAATAACAAGCGTAAATTTTTGTTTTTTTGCAAGTAAATTCTCGAAAATATCCTCATCAATACCAAGAAGTTTTGCATAGCTTGATCTTTGCACTTCAATGCTTTTTTTCACCTTTTTAGGTACAAGTTTTTTCACTTCTTCTATAATGGTTTGACCATCTTCATTTTGCTTTTCTATTTTCTCTATTACTTCTTCATTGACTGTTTCTTCTATTTCTTTTGTATCTTGATAGTACGCTTTTTCTAACTCATTTTGAAGTTCAGCCGGAAGCTCTTTTGCAAATTTTTGCAAAATAAACATTAAAATACCTTCATTGTCTTTAACATCATGATTAACTTGTAAGAAATTTTTAGAGTATTTGTCTATGCCTTTATCTTTTATAGGGTGAAAATAAAGCCCTGCTCCTTTATTCATCACCAAAGCATTGTTGACTTTGTATCCTAAAGTTGGAGCATCATAACGCAAAAATGAACCTGCGATGATTAAAAAGTCACTTTGCGTGATATCGTTTGAATTTGCATTGTACATTGCGTTTGCGTTTTGATAAAAACAAGCTAGAAAATCCTGAAATTTTTTAGCCTCATGGTTTATAAGATGAAGGTTAAATTTCTTGCTTAAATTTTGCAAAATCAAAGCTTCTTCATTGGTAATAAAGCTATTAAAAACAATATTTTTTATTTCATCATTTTTTATCATATTAACAAGTTTTTCAAAAGCTTTTTCACCTTTGGCTTGAATTTCATTTTGAGTGTTAAAACCATATCTTGCGGCTTTGTTTAAAGTAGCAAAGGCAAAGTCGTTACTTACTCTATAAATTTTCTCTTTTTGATTATTAATGCTAGTTTGTTTAATATCATAATACATCAACTCGCAATCACTTGAATGTGGATTGCTAGCTGGAATTCTTTTTAACTCCCAAATATTAGATGTATACTGAAAAGCTGACCCCACCAAAGCCCCGGTAGGACACACACTTGTACACTCTCCACAAAAAGAACAATCAAGCACATCGCCATTACTTGGTGCGATTAAACTTTTTTGAAATTTAGTCCAAATTGCAAGCGCATCTTTACTCATACTCTCTTTAAAACTTGCATCAGGTGCGCTTGCTCCTCTTGGAGTAGTTTTTAAAGCACTTTCGCCTATTTTATCTTTACATACCGTAATACATCTTTCACACACGATACACAAAGCCGGATCGTAATTAATCTCACCCCATTTTTTATGCTCTTTATGAGTATCTTTGATCCAATAATTTTGCACATTTACTCTTGCTTTATGTGTAAAATTTTGAAGTTCACATTCGCCGGATTTATCACATACTCCACATTGCAAAGGATGGTTAATGCAATAAGCTTGCATGATAGCATTACGCTCATCCCATAAATTAGGCAAATCACTTTCTATAATCATACCTTCTTTTACTTTAGTATTGCAAGAATAAACCTTTTTACCATCAGCTTCTACCATACACATACGACAGGCTAAAGTCGGAGAACAACCATTTAAATAACAAATAGCAGGAATGAAAATATCATTTTTTCTTGCGACATTTAAAATATACTCACCCTCATTTGCCTCACATTCTATACCATTAATGATAACTTTCATTTTATAACCTTAACTTGAGCTTTTGAAAAAGCAAAATCAGTGCTTTTATAATTAAACAAAGCTACCGTACCTTTTAAATCATGATTGATTTTTACCATAGTTGTAAATTCTTGAGCGTTTATTTTTAAGATAATTTTATCCTCATCCTTAACCTTAGCAATCAAGGCAAAAGATGGAGAACAATGAAGCTCTTTATCTTTTAAAGGTGTTTGCATAATGATAGTTCCATCAAAATTATCCAGCTCTAAAAGCTCAGTAAAAGATTTTTGTATTTGTAAGTTTTCTTCGTTTTCATTAGAACAAATCAGCAAAAGATTAAATTTATGGCAAAGCTTTTCTAAAAAATATTTGATATTTTCAAAATCTTTATGCTGATATAAGTTTTCATCAAAAATAATGCATTTTGCTTCTTTTAAAAAATCTAAAATTTCCAAAGCCTCTTCTTCGCCAAAACAAGATTCAGCACTCAAATATCCCTCATCAAGCTCATTAAATTCATTTTCTATGCCCATCTTACAAAGTAAAGCAAGCACAAAAGACACACTTGCAATTTCACATTTATAAAAATTTACTTTTAAGTTTTTATCTTCTATACAAGAGATATTGTAGTTTTTACTTTGACTTAATTTAGCACAAAGCGAAGGATTTTTTAAAGAAAGCAAATCCACAAAGCACAAAGCATTTAAACCTTCTTGGTATTTTGCTAATTTCATTGTCCTACCTTTTTCAATACTATAGTCCAATCCACCTGATTGAATTTTAAAGAATTCAAAAGTTCACAATTTTGCTCTTTTACAAAGGCAAAACTTTTTTCCACATTAGAAAAGTCTCCTATCTCAAACAAAACCACTAAAACTTCACCTATATAAGCATTTTGAATGATTTGTTTTAAATCTTCAAATAAATTTTGACTTTTTCTTAAATCTACACGTCTCATCGGTCTATCTCACCTAAAACTATATTAATACTTCCTAAAATAGCAACTGCATCGGCTAAATAAGACCCTACAAGCATTTCTTCTAAAAACGCACAGTGAAAAAAGCTAGGAGTTCTAGCTCTTAATCTATATGGCCTACCACTGCCATCTGAGTGGATAAAAAATCCAAGTTCTCCTTTTGGACTTTCAGTTGGCACATATACCTCTCCTTTTGGTGGTTTTAAGCCTTGAGTTACCAAAACAAAATGCTGCATTAGTGAGTAATTTTGTGTCATAATTTGCTCTTTAGAGGCACTTACGTACTCAGGGTGATTGCATAAAATTTCAGGTGGGGTATCTTGATAAAGCTTAGCACATTGGGTTAAAATTTTCAAGCTTTCTCTAAATTCTTGCATATAAATCTTATATCTTGCGTAAGAATCGCCCATTTTAGTCACAGGCACACCAAAATCTACCTCATCATAAAGCAAATATGGCTCTTCTTTTCTAATATCATAAGCAATACCGCTTCCTCTTAACATAACCCCGCTACAACCCCAACTTAAAGCTTGTTCTTTACTTACAACACCTACATTTTCAGTTCTTGCACGCCATATTCTATTATCATCAAGCAAGGCTTCATAATCTTTTATATCATTTGGAAATTTATTGCAAAATGCTAAAAGCTCATCTAAAAAACCTTCAGGCAAATCAAGCATTACCCCACCTATTCTCATAGAAGAATGTGTCAATCTTGCACCACAATACTTTTCTATCAAATCAAGCACATACTCACGCTCTCTAAAGCAGTATAAAAATACCGTCATCGCACCAATATCAAGCGCATGTGTAGCAAGCCATAACAAATGCGAAGCAATGCGGTTTAATTCAAGCAAAATCATTCTTATCACGCTTGCTCTACGTGGGATCTCCAAACCACACAGTTTTTCTACAGCAGCCACATAAGCATAGTTGTTTGCGCTTGCTGCGATATAGTCCATTCTATCTGTTGTTGGGATAAACTCTTGATAGATCATATTTTCAGCCATTTTTTCCATACCACGGTGCATATAACCTATACAAGGAGCAGCTTTGGTGATTTCTTCTCCATCAAGCTCTAAAATAAGGCGTAAATTTCCGTGTGCACTAGGATGTTGAGGCCCGAGGTTAACGATCATCGTGCCATCTTCACGCTCGAAGCTTATATTTTCATAATAAGGTTTTAATTTAGTAGAAATTTGCATTTTATCTTCTCTTGTCTAAAAATTTTGCTTGCATTCTTTTAACTTTTTTTACAAAAGGCACGCCACCTTCTTCTTGATACTCTTGCAAGTACTTCTCTTCCCTTGGAGCTTCACCCTTGCCAACCTCATGATAAATTCTGCTAAAGTTTAGCGTGTCTTTTTCATCCACAAAACCTGGATCCCTATTTTCTTCACCCACTACCTCGCGGTATTCTTTTCCAAAAATTTTATCTATCTCATACCATTTAGCAAATTCATCACCATGCAAAGGATAGCTTTTTAAAAAAGGATGTCCATACCAATCATCAGGCATTAAAAGTCTTTTTAAATTAGGATGGTTGATGATGAAAATTCCAAACATATCATATATTTCTCTCTCACACCAATTAGCCCCTTTAAAAACACTCATAACGCTTTGAAGTCTTTCTTTTAAACCAACAAAGGTTTTCACTCTCACTCTTAAATTCTTCTCCATATTTAAAAGCTGATAATACACTTCAAACCCTTGTTTTTGTGCGACAAAATCAAGCGCACTTGCATCATTAAAAGCTTCATAGCCTAGTTTTTTCAAGCAACTTAAAATAGCAACATTATCATCTTTGTTTATTTCAATCACCCAAAAATCAAGTTCGATAAAAGAACTCTTTAGTTCAAATTTTTGGCTTAAAATTTGATGGTCACTTTCAAAAATACTACCTTCTATACTTAGTTTTTTAGTCATAGGTGCATGGTAAAATCTATCTTCATAATAATTTTTTAATTGGGCATTTTTTTTATCGCTGTATTTTCTCATTATATAAGCCTTTTTGGAGCGATTTTTCTACTCGCTTTTTCTTTGCGAATTCTTTTTTGTAAAATCATCAAAGCAAATTGAAAAGTTTCAGGCCGTGGAGCACAACCTGGCACGTAAATGTCCACCGGAATGATTCTATCAACCCCTTGGACAGTAGAATAGGTATTAAACATACCACCGGTATTTGCACAAGAACCCATAGAAATAACCCATTTAGGATCAGGCATTTGATCGTAAAGTCTTCTTGTAAATTCGGCGTGTTTTTTACTTAAAGTGCCTGCTATAATCATCACTTCAGACTGTCTTGGGCTTGCTCTAAAAATCGTTCCAAATCTATCAAAATCATATCTTGCACCACCTGCTGCCATCATCTCAATAGCACAACAGGCAAGTCCATAAGATAGCGCCCATAAAGAATTACTTCTTCCCCATTGGACTAGTTTATCAACCGTAGTTAAAACAACTGGTGCATTGCTCATTTTTTGATACTCTGCCATGCGAATGCTCCTTTTTTATAAGCATATAAAAAGCCTACTGCAAGCAATAAAATAAAAACAAATACTTCCACTAAGACAAATAAAGATAGGCCGTATTTTGAAAGCTCCGCGGTTAAATCTTTAAAAATCACCGCCCAAGGAAATAAAAACACCACTTCAATATCAAGCAAAATAAAAATCAAAGCAAAAACAAAAAATTGAGAATTGATTTTATTTGCTTGTTTTGAAGCCATAGGTCCGCACTCATAAATTCCTAGTCCTAGTTTTTTTCTATTATGAGAGGCAAGCTTGGAACCTATTTTTGAAGAAATATATACCAAAGTAAAGAATATCACACTTGCGATAATAAGCATCGCAAAGATACCAAAATACTGATGCTCTATGGTTGCGTGCGTCATAGTAAAACCTTTTACTCATACATAGTTAAACTTTATTTTACTTTAACTTAGCTATATAAAAACTTATTATCAAAAAAATAAATTTTTATGTATTTCAAAATGAAACAATTTTTATCTTTTTATAAAAATATTTTTTTATGACAAATATCTTGTAAGATTTTTTCCTGATGAGAAATAAAAATATAAGTAATATCGTATTTTTTTTGAAAAGCATATAAATAATTTAGAATTTTACAAGCAGTTGTTATATCAAGTGCTGCTGTGATTTCATCTAAGATAAGTAATTTTGGCTTTAAAAGCAAAGCTCTAATCAAACCTAATCTTTGACTCTGACCACCGCTTAATTTGGAAGGTTTTAAATTTAAAATATCTTTTTCAAGCTCAAAAACATCAAAAAGCTTAAAAAGTTCTTCAAAATCAGGTTTAAGTTTAAAATTTTCATACACATCAAGCAAAAGTTTTTTAACGCTTTTATAAGGATTTAAAGCCAGTTTTTGATCTTGAAAAATATATTGTATTTTTTGACGTAATTTTCTTTGAGCGTTAAAATCTAAATTTAATATATTTTCATTTTCAAACAAAACTTCTCCAGTATTTGCACATTCAAGCATACAAAGAATTTTAGCCAAAGTACTTTTACCACTACCACTTTCCCCACAAAGCAATAAATTTTCATTTTGATTTAAAGAAAAACTCACATTTTTGAAAACAAAAATTTCCTCTTCCTTTAAATACCAATGTTTTTTAAATTTGTAAGATTTACTTAAATTTTTAACTTCTAAAAACATTTTCCTTCTCGAAATAGTTTAACAATTCTTTAGCAAAAACACCCTTTGGGTTACTTAAAAATTCTTTTATAGGTATTTGATAAATCAAAGTTTTATCTTCTATGATGGCCACCTCATCGCAAAGCTCTTTAGCTAAATTTATATCATGAGTGATGAAAATGAGATTTTTAAATTGTGCTTTTAGTTCTTTTAAAATAGTAATGATTTTTTCCTCATTAACTCTATCAAGTGAGCTTGTAATCTCATCACACAACAAATACTTGGCCTCACTTAGCAAAGCTAGGGCTATTTGAACGCGCCTTGCCATGCCACCACTTAGTTGGTATATAAAAGAATGCCACAAAAGATCATGATTTTTAAGCCCTAAACACTCAAAATAATAAAAGGCCTTTTCTTTGATCTCTTTTGTACTTAAATTAGTATGAGTTTTTAAAACTATATTAAAATAACTCCCTATATCAACAAGAGGATAAAAACTCCCATAAACATCTTGAAATAGTAAATTTATCTTAGCTCTTAACGCATTTAGCTCTTTTTCTTTTAAGTCCAAAATACCTTTTCGTTCAATTCTAAATTTTTGCGCATTGAGTTTATAATACTTATCAAAAAGCCTAATCATACTTTTTAAAAGCAAGCTTTTTCCTACTCCACTTTTACCCATAATAGCCAAAGCTTTGCCATCTTCTAAATTAAGATTTATATCTTTTAATAAGATTTTGTCTTTAAAACTAAGATTAAGATTTGAAATTTCTATCATACTTTAATCTCTTCTTGTAAATCATTACCCAAGGCAAGCAAAGGCAAAATAAGCACAAGTATAAAAACCGCAGGGAAAAATATCATCCACCAAAAACCTAAAAAAACTGCTTTGCTTGCTTCATTAAGCATATTTCCTAAACTTGGAGTCCAAAGCTCTACCCCTAAGCCAAAAAAACTCAAAGTAGCCTCGCTTGTAATCGCATGAGCGATATTTAAAACAAAAAGCACAAAAAGCAAATTCCAGCAAGCAGGAAAAAGCTCACTGAATAAAGCTTTCATCTTACTAGATCCTAGCACAATAGCATTTTGATAAAATTCAAGTTTTTGAAATTTATTAAGCTGAGTATCAAGCACTTTTGCCACAAAAGCAAAATGCCCTAAAGCAATGATAAAAATCATACTCCACAAAGATCCTGCCAAAAAGCTTTGAAAAAACATAATCACAAGCAAAGAAGGTAGCGCTAAAAGCATATCAAGCACTCTTGTAAAAAACGCATATGCAAAAAATCTTGTTAAAAACACATAAACACAAGCAAAAAACACACTAAAAAATGCCGCCATTATCCCTACAAACAAAGAAACACGCAAGGCATATAAAATACGCGTAAAAACATCTCTACCAAGTAAATCTGTGCCAAAAATATGGCTTAAATTTGGATCTATTTTGGCCTTGCTTAAATCCACTAAATTAGGGTCGTACGAGCTAATTAAAGGTGCAAAAAGCGCTAAAATAAAACTTAGTAAAATCATCATCACACAAAACTTACGCATTTGCAAACCTTGGATTAATCATCTTGCAAATTATTTCTACGATCAAATTTGCAAGCACCACCACTAAAATGCTAAAAATCACCACAGCCAAAACCACAGGATAATCTTTAAATAATATGCTTTTAATTACCAAATTTCCCACGCCTTCATAAGAAAATACACTTTCTACTATATAAGTTCCCATTAAAAAACTTACAAAAGAAGCACCAAAATATGCAAGTATAGGTGCCATCGCATCTTTTAGCACAAAATGCAAATAAATTCTTCTTTTGCTAAGTCCTCTTGCAAAAGCACTCTCTATGAAGCTTTGATTAAAACTATCAATCAAGCTTGTCCTTATAAAACGCACAAAAACAGCTAAATGTGAAAGCACTAAAGCACATACAGGCAAAAACAAATGCCATAAACGATTAAGTATATCATCTTCAAAGCCAATATCTGCAATCGCAGAACTTGGAAAAAGCTTAAAAAATACAGCAAATACCAAGATAAGCATTAACGATAAAGAAAAAGCAGGCAATGCAAAAAAACTCATCGTTGAAAAAGTAATAAATTTATCTAAAAAACTATCTTTATAAAGAACACAAAAAAGCGCCAAAACCAAAGACAACACAAAAAGCACAAAAAAGGCCAAACTCCCTAGTATGATGGTATAGGGAAGTTTTTCTTTTAAAATCTCACTAACTTTTTCTCCGCTGATTAAAGAGTAGGAAAAGTCACCTTTCATAGCATTAAAAAGCCAATTTTCATACTGCTCTAATAAGGGTTTATCTAAATTTAAATTACGCTCGATTTCTTCTTTTATTTTAAAGCTAGTTCCTTGAGGCACACTAGCAAAAACCACACTTCCTTTAGCATGATAAACCATCGCAAAACAAAGAAAACTTGCAAAAATCATTAAAAAAAACGCCCATAACAGGCGTTTAAAAATGAGTTTTAACACTAATTTTTGCTCCACTCATATGCATTCCAAGTAAAACCTACCCCATGATGACCTAAAATATGTGGTTTTATACCATGGATATTTTTGGCAAAAACTAAAGGATAATCAATATAAGCGATAAACAAAAACGCAGGATCTTCATATAAAGCGTGGATAAATTCTTGATAATATTTTTTTCTTTCATTTATATCAAGTGAGTTTCTAGCTTTTTTTAAAGCCTCATCAACTTTAGCATTGTGATAATGTCCAAAATTCCACCCACTTGAATTCAAAGCACTATCTTGAGAACTCTCAAAAACTCTAAAAGTGTGAAAATCAGGATCATAAGGACTGCCCCAACCCACCAAAAAGCTATCAATTTTCGTATAGTCAAAACTTCCACTTGGCTTAGCTACTGCTTTTGCTTTTATACCAAGCTTTAAAAACTCACTTTGTAAGATATTTATCAAAGCCACTCTTAGTGAATCTTCACTCATAGCATACATTTCAAAGCTAAATTCTTTACCATCTTTTTCTAAAATGCCATTTTTGTTTTTTACAAAACCTGCTTTTGCTAAAAGCTCATTTGCTTTTTTTACATCATAAGTGTAAGTTGCAAATTCTTTAGGATTTACCCATGATTTTTCTAAAGGATGATTTGCTACTTTTCCAAAAGAATGCAAAAGAGAATTTATAATAGCTTGCTTATCGATAGCATAATTCAATGCCAAACGCACATTTTGATCTTTTAAAAACTCATGATTAAAATTAAACATCAAAGCACGATAATCAGCTGAAGGCTCTATAAGCATTTTAAAATTCTTATCATTAGCAAAATTTGGAGCTAAAGCAAAATCCACCAAAGCCACATCAATAGAACCATTTTTAAGTTCAATCGCGCTAATACTTGGATCTTTAATATGTTTTAATATAAGCTTTGGTGTTTTTACCTTTGCTAAATGGTAGTTTTCATTTGCTTCTAAGATCATGTATTGACCTTTTTTCCATTGTTTTAGCTTATAAGATCCTGTTCCTATAGGCATTTGATTAAATTTAGTTGTATTTAAATTTTCTTTTTCGAGCAAATGTTTTGGTAAAACTCCTACACTCAAAGCATCTAAAAATGCAGGAAAAGGCTTTGAAAGAGTGATGGTCAAATGATAATCATCGATGATTTTTACTTCTTTAACTGCGTCAAAATTTACCTTTGAAGGTGAGTTTAGCTTCTCATCTTTTAAAGCATTTATACTAAATTCCACATCTTTGGCGCTAAATTTCACCCCATCGTGCCACAACACATCATCTCTTAAAGTAAATTCATAAACGAGTCCATCATTGCTAACCTTCCAAGCGCTAGCAAGATCAGGCGCTAACTTCATATTTTCATCAAAACGTGTCAATCCTGAAAACACAAGTGCAATTGCCACATCATGATCCTCGCTAAAAAGCGGGTTGATACGCTCTGGCTCGTTTTCAACCGCGATGATAATAGTATCTTTTGGCGTAGTAGCAAAAAGATTTAACGCACAAAAAAGCATTATAAAAAATCTCAACATAATCTTCCTTTCTTTGTAAAATAAATTCCGATTATAGTATTTTTAATCATAAGCTTTGGTAAAAATTTCATTTTTATCATCAAATAAAAGCTGCAAATATCTTTCGTATTGTTTTAGTATATCCACGATGATTTCTTGTTCGTTTAGATACTCTATATTGTAACCATTACGTGAATCTGCAAAAAAAGTTTGTGGCTCAAAAATAAATTCTTTAGAATAAGTTGGCATAAATTTATCATTGATTATGCTTTGGCTTGCTTGTTTTTTTACTACTTGCACTCCATAGATAAAATCTTTTGCAAATTCTTTTTTTATAATCAAACTTATACTTGATTTTTCTTGGATAATTTGCGTTTTTAAGCCGTAGTTTTTTAGACTTTGACTGAGTGATTTCATAGCATTTTTGACTTTGGTATTTAAGAAATTTTGCATGTCTTGTTCTTTGCTTTGTTTTAAAATTCTAGCTAGCCTTTCTTGCCAAAATTCCCCTGAAAAATACACACTACTTTGACTAAGCTTAGTTAAAGAATAATTTACATCTACGATTAAACCTTTAAGTAATGAAAAACACATCAAACAAAGCAAAAAGGCAAAAGGTAAAGCCACTATCATAGTGATACTTAAAATCGCCCCCAAACCACCTGAATACAGCAAAGAAGCAGCCAAAAGTGCAAGTACAAAACCCCAAAGGATATTTTGCCATTTATATGGCTCATGAGCACCGCCGCTACTTAAAGAATTTAACACAAATATCCCGCTATCTGCTGAAGTGATAAAAAATAAAGCTAAAACCAAAAGCGCAAGTAAAGAACTAAGATAAGAAAAAGAAAAATTATGCAAAAAATAAAACAACAAACTTTCAGGAGTGGAAGTATACGAGCTTAAAACATCGTTAAGATTTAATGCGCTATTGCCAAAAATACTAAACCAAAGTATATTCAAGCTCGTTGGTACCACAAGTACACCAAAGATAAATTCCCGTATCGTTCTACCGCGAGAAATTTTAGCGATGAAAAATCCCACAAAAGGCGCCCAACTAAGCCACCAAGCCCAGTAATAAATAGTCCAGTTGTTAAACCATTCAATATGCTCTTTTTCATAATAATAAGTCTTAAAACTCAAAGCGATTAAATTTTGCAAATAATTGCCAATATTAGAAGTAAACTGCGAAAGAATTTCTACTGTCTCGGTTGAAAAAAGTACAAAGAGCATTAAACATACTGCCAAAACCAAATTTGCTTCACTTAAAATTTTTAAACCCTTTGTCAAACCACTAATCGAAGAAAGTGTCGCCAAAGAAATGATAATGATAATAATCACACTTTGTTCTAAAAAGCTTTGTTCACTCAAAATTCCTAAATTTAAAAAACCCGCATTCAATTGTGAAGCACTATAACCAAGCGTAGTACTAATACCAAAAACCGTTACGATCAAAGCTAAAACATCGACCAAATTTCCCCAAAAACCATAAATTTTTTCTTTCAATAACGGATAAAACGCACTACGCAAACTTAATGGCATTTTATATCTAAAACCAAAATACGCCATAGCTAAAGCACACACTCCATAAACTGCCCACGGGTGAATACCCCAGTGAAAAATCGTATGCAACATCGCATCCTCATCACTTGTTTGCAATGCTTTTTTATGTATGAGAGGTTCAGCCACACCAAAGTACATAAGCCCCACACCCATACCCGTAGCAAAAAGCATAGCAAGCCATGATGTAAATTTAAAACGAGGTTTTTCATCATCATCACCCAGCTTAATATCGCCAAATTTTGAAAGTGCAAGCGCTAGCATAAAACACACGAAAAAACTTACACTCAAGATGTAAAACCATGAAAAATTTGCAAAAATACCACTTTTAATGTGATTGATAAAATCATTTGTCACCTTAGGCAAAAAAATACAGCTAAGACTTAAAATGATAATCACGCTAATACTTGGTATAAACACTGCTTTTTTAAAACTTGTTTTTATCATGAAACTCCTTTTTTTGTTGTTTTGATTTATTAGCGTCTTTTTTTACTATGTCAAAAAACATCTTAAATACTACTAAATTTAAAAATAGCCACCATTACGCTAAAATTGTTATTTGCTTACATATCTTGCAGTTTGTGTTGATTTTGCAGTTAAAATGATTTTTGTTCCAATCAATCAAGAATTTACACTAAGTGTAAATTCTATGATCAATAAAGCACGATATGGACTTTTTGAGAGCCATGCACCCCAAAAACCGTTATAAGTTCGATATCTGCGGTTCTTGAAGGACCTGCGATAAATAAAATGTTACTCGGTAAAATCGCATTTTCTTTTTTGACTAAATTTAAAGCCTCGCTGATACTTTTAACTATATTTTCCTTTTTTAACAAAACAATACAAAGCATAGGAGCTAAAGAAAGCATTCTTGGTTGATCTTTACTTGATAGCACCAAAGCTACTCCGTGTGAACTCACCCCTGCCCTTGCTTCGATGATAGAAAAATCACTGTGGAAAACCTCAGTTCTTAAATTTTCGATTTCTTGATCAAAACAAGTTTTTTGCTCTGCGTTGATTTTTTGAATATCTATATTCAAACTACGTGGATAAATCAAACTTTTATATCCATAACTTGCTACGATTTGGTTGATTTTTTCTTCTAGTTTATCTGCAGTACTTTCTTCTACGATGTACTTGTTTGCAGTCATTTTTTCTTTTAGCTCACCCAGCATATCTTCACTTGTTTTGATATGCTCGATAGGATCTATAGTTGGAATTTTTTCAAGCGACAATGGTGCATTTTTGATTTTATCTAAAATCAATCTTTTGCTTTGTGAAGAAATTTCGTTTATTCTACTCACACTCAACTCCTTGCATTTTTTCAAGCTCTTTATAAAGATCAAGCTTAACTTGCGGGAATTCTTTATAAGCGCTCCATTTTTTGATCACAGGTAAGGAATTTTTTCCTTTTTGCAAAAACCAATTAAACTTATGCAAATTTGCTAAAATATTTTTCCAGATAAATGGAGAAGTAGCCACTTTTTCAAAAATTTTAAAAGCCATTGCTTCGGCTGAATTTGGCGTGATATTTTCAAAACTTCCTTGTCCTACTTTGGCTGCTCTTAGTTTGCGTATTAAATCCGCAAGAGGAATTTGCACCGGACACACTTGAGAACATCTTCCACAAAGCGAACAAAAAGAAAGAATATCTCCATTTTCTTGCATACCAAAAAGATTAGGACTGATAACCTCTCCAATCGGCCCTGGATAAACACTTTGATAAGTATGGCCACCGATTTTATCATACACGGGACAAAAATTCATACAAGCACCACATCTTATACAGCGTAAGGCTTTATAGTAGTCTTTGTCATTTAGCATTTTACTTCGGTTATGATCAAAAAGGATCACATGCACTTCTTTAGGGCCATCTAAGTCGCCATTTTTTCTAGGACCTGTGATGATGTTGTTGTATGTTGGTATAAACTGCCCCGTTGCTGATGGTGTGAGTAGTGAAACCATAGTTGCAGCATCTTCAAAGCTTTCCATTACTTTTTCTATACCACAAAGTGCCACATGGATATCACTTGCGGTAGTGCACATTCTGCCATTTCCTTCATTTTCTATCAGCCAAAAAGCCCCTTCTTTAGATATGGCAAAATTCACACCACTTAAGCCCATTTTCAAACCTTCAAATTCATCTCTTAAGTGTTTTCTTGCGATAGAATTAAGCTTTTCAGGTTCACTTTCTAAACTAGAACCTAGCTTTTCTTCAAAAATTTTTCCGATTTCATAGCGGTTTTTATGCACCGCAGGAACCACGATATGCACTGGAGTTTCATCATTTAGCTGTAGTATGAGTTCGCCTAAGTCAGTTTCTATGGCTTTTAAACCTTTAGCTTCTAGATAGTGGTTTAACCCTATCTCTTCACTAGCCATAGACTTTCCTTTGAGAATTTTACTGATGTTTTTTTCGATCATTAGTTCATAGATGATTTCACATGCATCCTCATCAGAACTCGCCCAATGCACGTTGATGCCGTTTTTTGTTGCATTTTGTTCAAATTCTAAAAGTCTATCATGTAAGCTTGAAAGTGCGTTGTTTTTTGCTTGCTTTGCTTTAGAACGCAAACCTTGCCAGTCTTCGAATTTTTCATCGATGATTTTCAAGCGATTTTTTTGCAATGTATGCATTGCCGATCTTAAGTTTTCCCTCATTTGCTTGTCGTGAATTTTCACATCGACAATTTGCTCATGTGCCATTTTCATATCGCTACCCCTTCAAGGCGTTTGTTTAAGAAGTCATATAAGTGAATTCCTTTTATATCAAGCCCCATTTTACTCATCGTTCCTGCGATATTCATCAAACAACCGCCATCAGAACTTAGCACGTATTTTACGCCTGTATTTTGAATGTCTTTGATCTTTTCTTGTGCCATGGAATTTGAAATTTGAGGTTCCTTTACTGAAAAAGTCCCACCAAAGCCACAGCATTCTTCTTCAAATTCCAAAGGGATCAACTCTACATTTTTGAGTTTTTTAAGTAAATTTTTACTCGCTTGGATGCTTTTTTGAATTCTTAATGCATGGCAGTTTGAATGCCAAGTTACTTTTATAGGCTCGCCTTTGTCTTCATAGTCTACTTTTAAAACCTCATCTAAATACTGACTAAGATCAATCACTCTAGCGCTAAAATCCTTCACTAAGCTAAAGTTTTCATCATCTTTAAAAAGCTCTAGGTAATCATGGCTCATCATACCCGCACAAGATCCACTTGGCACGATGATGGGATAATCTTGCGTAAAAAGTTTGATATTGTGCAAAGCGATATTTTTACTTTCTTTAAAATACCCCGAATTAAACGAGGGTTGGGCACAGCAAGTTTGCTGTTTTTTAAATATCACTTCCACCCCTTCTCTTCTTAAAAGCCTAACTGCATTTAAAACACTTTCTTGCATGATAGCGCTACCCAAACAAGTAGCAAATAAATATACTTTTTTCATTTTACTTCCTTATTTTAAAAGTACTGCTTGAGGTATGATCTCGTGGAAGAAAAATGCTATAACAAAAGTCCAAATTCCTATTAGAATTATAAAACCTATTGAGTATTTTAAAGTAAATCTAAACAACTCAGACTCCTTACCCACAAGTCCAACTGCTGCACAAGCAACCGCTATGCTTTGCGGTGATATCATTTTCCCTACCACTCCACCAACGGAATTAGCCGCTAAAAATAAAGTCTCTGAAATTCCTAATTTTTGAGCACTCACTTGCTGTAATGTCCCAAAAAGCAAATTCGAACTAGTGTCAGAACCTGTTAAGAACACACCTATCCATCCTATGATAGGAGAAAAAAATGCATAAGCATCGCCTGTATTTGAAAAAGCAAGTCCTAAAGTTGTACTCATACCGCTATTTTTAGCTATAAAGGCAAAAGCAACTACTAAGCCTATAGTTAAGCATGGAGTTGCCATTTCTTTTAAAGTTTCCCAAAAACACTCGGTAGCTTCGTTGATTTTTATTTTCAACACAACAATACTCATTAAAGCAGCCACTAAAATGGCTGTTCCTGCTTGTGCGACTAAGTCTATAGTGTGTGATGGGATCATGGTTTTTGTGATCTGTGGGTTGACTATGTCAGGGCTTATGATCGCGCCTAGGGTTTCGTTAAATTTCAAAGTAAATTGCATGAAATTTAATATTCCATCTTTAGCAAATAAAGCCTTAAACCAAGGTTGCGTCCATATAATAATACAAATAATCAAAAGTATAAAAGGAATCCAAGCTAAAAATACTTTTTTAAATTCTAGCTTTTGTGAGTTTTCAAAGTCTTTTACATCATCTAATCTAAAAATATTTTTTGGCTTCCAAAATTTTAAAAATATCGTAGTAACAGACAAAGAAACAACCGCTGAAATAATATCTGGAAGTTCTGCACCTAAGTGATTTGAACTCCAAAATTGTGTAGCGGTAAAAGACACCGAAGCTACAAAAATAGCCGGAAAAGTTTCCTTAACTCCTTTAAAGCCATCCATTAAAAATACTATAAAAAATGGTATGGTTAGACTAAGTGGCACGAGCATTCTACCTACCATAGCCGAAACACCGTGCTGTTCTATACCTGCTAGATTACTCATCGCTATGATAGGAATTCCAACTGCTCCAAAAGCTACCGGAGCGGTATTGGCGATGAGGCAAAGTCCTGCGGCGTATAATGGTCTAAGCCCAAGTCCTACAAGTAATGCAGCGGTAATAGCCACTGGTCCTCCAAAACCTATAGCACCTTCTAAAAACGAACCAAAACAAAATCCAATCAAAATCACTTGAATTCTATGATCTGGAGTGATACTCATAACACTTTGTTTTATCACTTCAAACGAGCCTGATTTGATAGAAAGTTTATATAAAAATATGGCCGCGATGATGATCCAAGCTATAGGCCAAATACCATTTGCAAAACCTTGTATAAAGCTAGCACCTAATAAAGAAAACGGCATATCATAAGCAAACAATGCCACAACACTTGATAAAATAAGAGTTAAAAAGCCTGCTTGATAGCCTTTGAGTTTGAAAACTACAAGAGAAAGCAAAAAGCACAAAATAGGCAAAAAAGCCACCAAAGCACTTAAAAGTATGTTGTCAAATGGATTATATATTTGTTGCCACATATTTTTCCTTTTGATAAAAATTTCCAATATCTAGCTTAACAAATATTTTTATTTTTGTGTATTTTTGTTAGAAAAAATTAACTATATGGGTATAAGAGTAACACCTGATGTTGAAATTTGTAAATCCTAAGCTAAAAAGCACACTATGCTTTTTAGCTTGGCACTATGGAGTTTTTACGTGCGGTTTTTTGGAGTGAAAATATACAAAGTAAAAGTATAATACTATATAAAACGCTAGTGGATTTTATGACATTTGACGTGATTTTATCTTGCTTTATAGCTTTAGAAATTTCGGTATATTTTTTACCTAAAAATTCTGTTGCTATGGTTAAATTTTGTTCTTTTAAATCTAAGATATTATCTTTGTTTTCTATGATTAACTTCTTAGCCGCATCTAGTTCTACAAAAGAAACATCTTGATAATGCCAAGATAGGTTAAAATCTTTATGAGAAATTTTTGCAAGATTTAAAATAGAACTAGAATTTAAATCTTGAATGGCTTTTTCAATTTTACTTTCATGAAGTTTTTCTGATGAAAAAACACCTATAAAAGGGTTGATAAATTGTGGTTTTTCGATTAGAACAACAGAAAAAACAATATATGCCAAAGCTACAATAAAAAAACGCAGGTATTTTTTACAAAAAAACATCAAACTAATAGAAGAAGCTAATAAAATATAACAACATACAATAAGAGCCTCTAAAGTTTGAAAACATAATAATAAAAATATACCACATCCCATACTCACAAATAAAAAAAATCGAGATGTGCGTAATTTAAATATGCTTTTACAAGTAATCAAAGAAACGAAAGCTATAATTATAACCGCTGCAAAAGCTAGTACAACTATAAAACCATAAACCGATTTAATAGCACCATCGTTTTGTAGCCAAAAAAGAAATGAAGCATACAATGCAATCATTACAACTGTGAAATTAAGTATTTTTAAAAAACTTGTGTGGTGATTACTAGTGTTTCTATATACAAACAACAATGTAAAATTAATCCATTCAGTAAAATTATATAATTCTTCTTTTAAAAATTTTACAGTAGTATTTTTAGAATCTATATTATCATTTATACTTGTAGCTTTTATCATAGTTTCTTTTTCTTTTGTATAAAGTTCTAGTTTATGCCATTCTTGAGCCTCTAAAATATTATTTTGACTTATCAAAACATCTTTTATAACCCTGAAAGAATCTTTTAAATTTTTAGCACATCTTAATTGATGTTTATTATTAATCAGATTTATTTTTTCTTTTTCTTCGCTTTGTATATTTTCAATTTTGTTCTTATAAGCTTCATCTTGATAATTATCTTCTATATAATCTTCAATTGATTTAAAATCTAATTTATCTATATTGACATTTGTTAAATTTACAGCTTTTTGCTCTTTAAAATAACAAGCACTAAAATTTGGAGTTTTTTCAAATGTTACTCCATAAAAACAAGCTGATTTTTCAAATTTACATTCATGAAAATCAACATAATCTTTAAAATAAGAATTATTAAAATATACACTATTAACAAATTTAGAATTGTGAAAATCAACTCTTTTTTTAAATACACAATTCTTAAATATAGTGTCTTTTTCATTGTTATAGTATTTACCATCAGGTAATGGCGTTCCTGATACAAAAAATTTAAAGTTTATCTCATCTTCAAAAACACAATTTGAAAAATCTACGCCATTAAAAAAAGCAATTTTCTTATTACTTCCATCAACTGCATGTAAAGATACTTTAGATTCAAATTTGCAATTTGAAAAAACTATTCTTTCGAAGCAGCTATAATTTATATAAACTTCTCTTTTAAAAATGCTTTTATAGTTTTTTCCTTCATAGCCATAACTATTTTTTAAATTTTTAAGCTCACTTGGGAGAATTGAAGTGGCGTCTCCTACTATTTCACAAGAAAAACAGCAAAACGATATAAAATTTTTCATTTGGTTTATTTTTTTTAATAAAATTTCATCTATATTTTCTTTTATTTGTCCTATAAAAGTATCTAATGTTAATCCAAAATTAAAATAATAAACAATGTTATTTTCTTCTTCTATTTTGTCTATAATTTTAATGCCATTAAAGTTATTTTTATGATTTTCTTCTAAAGTTTTATAAATAATATATGGATTTAATGGTTTAGCTAATTCTCCAACATCTAGCTTACCACCTAAAGATTCAAGTTTTTCTGTATTGATTTCCATAAATTTTAATATATCTAAAGAAATAGTTAGTTTTTCATCATCTAAACCCTTTATAAAAATACCACTATATGGTATTTCTAAATCAATGTTATATATATTTTCTTTCATTATTTTCCTTCAATGATTTTTATTTCTTCTTCGTTTAGGTTGTAAAGTTTGTAAACGATAGAGTTTATTTTATCTTCTTGGGTTTTGGTGTTTGCGTTTTTGTCTTGTTCTTTTAAAACTAAAATCTCATCGACTAAGCTTATAAGCTCGTTTGCTAATTTTTCATTTTTAGAATTTATTTTTGGTATGCAAAATTTTTCTATATAAGCTGGCTTAATCCTATAAAATCCACCTCTCATCACAACACTAGTTTTTTGCAAAAACCACCAAGTTAATGATGAATTTAAAATAGCTATTAAATACTTATAATCTAAATTTTTATATTCTTCATTTTTAACATAACCATAAATAGTTGTAGTGAAATAAAATTTTCCAAGATCATCAAAAGCAAAATGAGTATTATTACAAATATCTGGACAAAGTAATTTTTCTTTATCGAATAATGTTTGATTTTTTGGATAAATATATCTCCACCATAAATCATCATTAGATAATCTTCCGTTTTCTCTTGCTCTTAAAACATTTTCACACTCTTTTAAATAACTCCAAGCTTTTGGAAATTTAGCTTTTAATTCCTTTTCATCATAAAGAGACATTTTTGCTTTAGTATTTACATCATCTTGTTTATAATAAGGAAATAAAACCATTGAATTTGAAATAGGTTTTTCATATCTATGAAAACTATCACCCATTAAAAGTGGTTTTAAAATTTCTTTTTCTATCTCCACTTCCTTATTAAGCTCTTTAGAATATCCTTTAACTAGATTTTCATTTTCTTTGCAATCTTTTAAAAAATAAACACTATCTTTGCTTGTTTGCAAGCCTACAAAAACCCTAAATAAATCCTTTACCAATATATGTTGATTAATTTTTGAGAAAATTTCTTGATTTAAATTTTCTTCAAAACTCCAAAATGATGAAGATAGTTTTTTATTGTCTATAATTTTAAAATCTTCTTCTTGTAAATTAAAAATAAAATTTGACATTTCTTCTTTTGAGTTAATATTTTTATCCGTTTGAATAAATTTCAAATGCGAAGAATTATTTTCAAACCATTGTAAAGCGGTATATGTTGAAACATCAAAAACCTGAAATTCCTCAAAAGATATAATCTTGCTAATCTTATCTTTTGCAAATTCTCTTAAATTTAATCCAAAATCAGCATTAATCCATTTATGAGGCATTATAAAAGCGATTGTTCCTTTATTTTTTATAAGCTTAAAACATTGCTCTACAAACAAAATATATATATCATAATTTTTACTTACCACTTTAAAATGTTTTTTATAATACTGCGATAAATTTTTATCTAACCCTTGTATTCTTATATAAGGTGGGTTACCGATAATGAGATCAAAACCTTGAAAGCTCCCACCCTCATCAAGCACTTCGCTAAATTCAAAACGCCATTCAAAAGGATTTGCACTTTCTAAGTCAAATATACTCTCATAAAGCTTTTTAAGCTTTTTAAATTCTTTCTTAGCGGCACTTTCATCAAAGTCAAATTCAAACATATTTTTAGAGAAAAATGCTCTAAAATTCTCATCTTTTTCATCTTGTGCTAAAAAATCGCCGTATTTTTTAGAGTATTCATTAGCGCCGTTGGTAAGTTGCTTGATCTCTTTGGCAAATTTGTCTTTTAAGCAGAAATTTTTAAAAGACTCTTTGAGGTTTTTGATCTCTTTTGCGATGAGAGTTTTGTCGGTGTAAAAGCCTTCTTTGTAGTCTTTGACTATGCGTTTGTATTTATCCATGCGTTCTTTGATGTTGGGGTAGTGAGAAAGGCTTTTGTGAATTTCAAAGTAGCTTATAAGCGAATTCCCACATTTTATGTTGATATCGATGTTTGGTAGGGTTTTAAGATCATGATAGTTTGTATCATCAAAGCTTTCATAAAAGCTGTGTTTTAAAAGCTCTATCCAAAGCCTTAGTTTAGTGATCTCGCATGAGTTTGGGTTGATATCTACTCCAAAAAGGTTGTTTTCTATGATGTCTTTTTTACGCTCAAAAAGTTCTTTTTGGCAAAGGTGGGTTTTGTCTTTGTCAAAATCAGGGCGTTTATACTCTAAAAACTGGCCTTTGTGATTTTGCACTAAAATTTCATCATTTTGCACGCTTAGGTAAAAGTCCTCTTCAAACAAACCAAGCTCATAATGCACCATAAGCATGGCATTTAAAGCTGAAACTAAAAAATGCCCACTTCCCACCGCAGGATCGCAAATGCGTATGGAATTTAGCAAAGCTAGTTTTTGTTCTTGAGGGATTTTTTCTTGGCGTAGCTGGGTTCTTAGCTCGCTTAGCTTGGTGGCATCTAGCTTAAAAGTATGGTTAAACTTATCAATCACGACTTTTTCTATGCTTGCTTTACACATATATGAAGTGATAAAGCTTGGGGTGTAAAAACTGCCTTCTTTGTAGCCATTTAGCTTTTCAAAGACATTTCCTAAAACGCTTGAGTTGATGAGTTCTTTTTGCTTGATGAGTTCTTCGCTTTGCTCATCTGCTCCAAAGTCAAAGCTGTCTAAAAACTCAAACAAATACTCAAGCAAACCTACTTTGCCTTTTTTACTTTTTCCTTTGTCATCTTTTAACTGCGTGTGTGGGTGGTACTCTAGCAAAGCGTCATTTTCTAAAGTAGCGATTTCTAGTATGGTTTTTTCGATGGTTTGCTTTTCAAAAAGCGATGAATTTAAATAAGGCAAATAGCTAAATTTACTCTGCGCTCTTGTGTGCTTTTCTTTAGCTAAGATATCAAAGAAAAGATGTGAAAGGGTGGTGAAATTTGGAATTTTTTCATAGTTTAGAAATTTAAGGGTTTTATCATCGTTAAACCTAATCAAATTAGACTCGATAAGCTTTAAAAATAAAATGCGATTTAGCCAAAGTATGATGAATTTTAACACCTCTTCAAAGTCATGCTTTGGAAGCTTGCTCGCTATGAGATGATAAAGCGTGCCTTGGGCTTGTTTGCTTTGCTCACTTTGTGTGATGATGAATTTAGAAAGCTGTTTGCTCTCGCTTAAACCCAAGATATATAAAAGCTCTTTATAGAATGCATTGTTTAATGAGTTTGCGTCATTTGGGCTAAATTCATTTAGCAAAAAGTCTTTGTGGAAAGTTTTAAAAATGCTTGCTAGGTTTTTAAAATTTGACTTTTGCTTGTCTTTTAAAAATGCTAAATCGATAAAAAAGCCTTTTAAGCTTTCTTTAGAATTTTCTATGAGTTTGCTTGCTTCTTTGTAAAATTCATCGGTGTTGCCTTTAAAAAGTGAATTTGGGCTTTGAAATTCTTCAAAAAGCTTTTTAAAGCTTGTGTTTTTATAAAAAAGCTCTTCAAACTCACTAGCTTTGAAAATGTAAAATTTATAAAAGTCTGTGATGATGATAAATTTCAAACTAAAGCTATGCTCTCTATTTCTAAAATAATACAAAATGGCTTCATGTAAAGCTTTGGAATTTGGCTTTGTGTGGGTGATGAATTCTTTTGAGTTGGGCTTTTTAGCTTCGATGAGAACTTCTAAGTCTTTGCTAAGCTCATCTTTAGCGATGGCTAAGTCGATCTCGCTTTTGCCTTTTTGTTTGGTTTTGATGTGGGTTTTGAAATTTAGCGTGGTTAAAAATGGGTTAAGTGCATTGGCGACTAGGTAGTCTTCGTTTTCGCTTTGTGAGTTTTCAAGCCTTTCTAGATATTGCGTTAAAGCTTTGCAAAAAGTGTCAAATTCATTTTGTGTGATTTGCTTTTTGCGGTAGTAAGGGTTGAAAAAATCTTTTTCGTTTAAAATCAATACATTCATCACTTTAGCCTTTTGTTTTTATATCGTTGATTTTACTTAAATTTATTTTATATTGTAATTAATCACAAATATGCAAAGCTTTTTGTTTTATTATCATTAATACATAGTATACTAAATATTTTAAAATATTCTTGATGATTAAGTTTTATTTTATATATATGCAATAAAATATAAATGATTATTTAACTAGGAGGTTAAATGAAAAAGATTTTCATCACATGTTTAGCACTAGCTTCTTTAGTATGTGCTAGGGAGGAATTTTTCACAAGTGAGGTTAATTCGCTTTACTTAAGCAAAAATGACACAAAAGCTGTTGGTAGACTACTACCTACAAATCCTTTTGAGGTGTTAAAAGTAGAAGGAGATAAAGCACTGATCAAAATCACAGGCTATGTTAATCCCGCTTCTGCTTCTGTGCTATACTATAATGATAGTCAAAGGATCATCGTAGCTGCATTTTCTAAAAATACAAAGCTTGATTTTAAAACTTACACAAAAAGCAAAAATGGCAAATGGGATAAAGCTACCATAGAAGTTTGGGCTGATAAGAAAGATTTTGCCAAAAGTGATAAAGAAATGTTTATAAAAGCCAAAGAACTTTATATGAACAACTGCGGAATTTGCCATAGCGTGCATAAAGAAAGTGAATTTACCGCTAATGGTTGGCCTGCTACGTTTAGATCAATGGTAAATCGAACAGGTATTGATAAAAAAGATCATTGGTTAGTGATACAGTATTTGCAAAAAAATGCAAAAGACTTCAAGGAGGCAAAATAAAATGGGACTAGATAGAAGAAAATTTTTAAAAATCGGAGCGGGTTTAAGCGTGCTACCTTTGGTGCCTAGTTTGGCTATGGGTAAAAGTGTGAAAGCTTCTAGTATAAATTCAGGATTAGTAAAAAACGGCACAGTGATCACCGCAGCACATTGGGGAATTTTAAAACTTACTATCAAAGATGGAGTAGTTGTTAAAAGTGAGCCTTGGGAAAAGGTTACGCAAATGGACAATCCTTTGCAGCATTACACCCCTGATATGATCTATCAATCTCGTGTAAAATACCCTTATGTAAGAAAAAGCTACCTTGCAAACCCTGACAGCCCAAAACCAGAGCTTAGAGGTAAAGAAGAATTTGTTCGTGTGAGCTATGATGAGGCGATCAAGCTGATCGCTAGAGAGCTTAAAAAAACAAGAGAGAAAAAAGGCACTCAAGCGATTTTTGGCGGTAGCTATGGTTGGAAATCAAGCGGAAATATGCAAAATTGTAGAATTTTACTGCATAGGTTTTTAAATGTAACCGGTGGGTTTGTCGGAACTACGGGCGATTACTCAACCGGTGCTTCTCAAGTGATCATGCCTTATGTTGTAGGGTCTATTGAAGTATATGAGCAGCAAACATCTTGGGAAAACATCTTAGAGCATTCTAAATGCGTTGTCATTTGGGGTGCCAACCCTCTTGCAACCTTAAGGATAGCGTGGACTTCAAGCGATCAAAGAGGTTTGCAGTATTTTGAAAAATTAAAAAATAGCAAAATCAAGGTTATTTGTATAGATCCTATCAAAACAGAAACTGCTAAATTTTTAAACGCGCAATGGATCGCACCTAAGCCAAATACCGATGTTGCTATGATGCTTGGTATGGCTAGTCACTTGATCGAGAAAAATAAAGTAAATTATGAATTCTTAGAAACCTATACTAGTGGTTTTGATAAATTTAAAGCATATTTAGATGGTAAAAAAGATGGTGTAAAAAAAGATGTAAAATGGGCAAGTAAAATTTGTGGAATCGATGAAAAAACAATCAAATCTCTTGCTGAAAGCTTCTATGATAATCCTACTATGATCATGAGTGGTTGGGGTATGCAAAGGGTACACCATGGCGAACAACCTCACTGGATGTTGGTCACTCTTGCTTCAATGATCGGGCAAATTGGCACCAAAGGAGGTGGCTTTGGCTTAAGCTATCATTACAGTAATGGTGGCGTTCCTTCGTGTAAAGGTGGAGTGATCGGAGGGATCACTGCTGGTGCTGTGGGAATTTGGGAAAATGGAAAATTTAAAGGTCTTCCAAAAGCAGGTGCTACTCAAAGTGGTGCTGAATGGCTACAAAATGCCGCTAGCTACTCTTTTCCTGTAGCTAGGATAGCAGATGCCTTGCTTAACCCTGGCAAAACCATAGACAACAATGGAGCAAAGATCACTTACCCTGATATAGACTTTATATACTGGGCGGGTGGAAATCCTCTTGTACACCACCAAGATACCAATACAAACGTAAAAGCATGGCAAAAACCAAGAACGGTAGTGGTAAATGAAATTTACTGGACTCCAACAGCCAAAATGGCAGATATCATCATGCCTGCTACGAGTTCTTACGAAAGAGATGATATCACTATGACAGGAGATTATTCTAATATGAATATCGCTCCGATGAAACAAGCAGTTTTACCTATAGGCGAGAGTAAAGATGACTATGAAATTTTTTCAGATATTTGCAAAGTATATGGAGATGATGTATTTAATGCTTATACCGAAAATGGCAAAAAAGCTAAAGATTTCATCAAAGAATACTACAATAGCGCTTTAAAACAAACTCAAGCTTATGGAGATGTTTTTGAAACACCTATGCCTAGTTTTGAAGAGTTTTGGGCAAAAAATGAGCCGATTACTTTTTCTCCAACCATAGAAAGCATGGAGTGGGTTAGATTTTCAGAGTTTATCGAAGATCCTATTTTAAATGCACTAGGCACCGAATCAGGCTTGATAGAAATTTACTCTAATACTATCGAAAAATACAACTATAAAGACTGCAAAGCACACCCTACATGGATGGAGCCGATAGAATGGTTAGGAAATGCCACTAAAGAAGCACCTTTTCATCTTTTAACCAATCACCCAACCAACAGACTGCATTCGCAAATGTGCCATACATCATTACGCGATAAATACGCAGTGAAAGGAAGAGAGCCTATTTTGATCAATCCTGCTGATGCTAAAAAGCTAGGCATTAAAAATGGCGATGTTGTAAGAGTGTTTAACAAAAGAGGTCAAACCCTAGCGGGCGCTGTGGTAACAAAAGACATCATGCCAAATGTAGTAAGACTTTGTGAAGGTGGCTGGTACGATCCTGATGAAAATGGCATGTGTAAGTATGGTAATGTGAATGTTTTAACCATAGATATGCCAACTTCTGAACTTGCAAATGGCAATATCTCGCATACAGCTTTAGTAAACATAGAAAAGTATAATTCTTCTTTACCAGAAGTTACGGCGTTTTCTGCTCCAAAAGGCGCACAGTAACGTTAACTTTTCCTTAGAAAATCTAAGGAAAAGTTTTATTTACCTCTCCAACTCCTGCTCCACCACTTAAAAATATAATCGCCTTGTGAAAATCTGTTATTTTCTAAATTTTGCTTTTATATGAACTACATTTAGTTTAATATATTTTTGACATCTTTGTATACTAGCTTTATAGGTGTTTTATTAAAAAATCGTTTAAAAATTTTAACAAAATCTTTTGTAGAATTTTGATTTTCAATCAACCAATAAATAAAAGCATATTCCCCTTCTAATTTTTCATTATTTATCAATTTATCACAATAATAATGGTTTTGATACTTTCTGATATTTTCTTCTTTAGTATCTTTGAATGATTTTAAACATTCTTTATATTTTTCATTTTCTACATCTTCATTACTATCGTTTGATATTTCAAATGTTAGTCCAAAAGTATCATAATGACTTTTTTTAAAATACAAATATACACAAGGATATAAACTTTCATCTTTGCAAGATTTAGGATAAAATGCAAATACACCGTGATTGACGCGATTTTCTTTTAATTTATTACCAATAAAAATTATATTGTCTATTTTAATTTCTATATGTTTTAAATTGTCAAAAAATTCTTCTATTATGTATTCACAAATACTATTCCATTTATGCTGGATGATACTTTTGGCTTTTTTATAATCTTGTTCGTTTAAATTTTTAAGCTCTGATTTATTTTTATTGTATCTATATAAAATCATAGCATTGTTTAAATTTTGCATTTTTGTTTTTGTATCTTTTTTAAAAATAAATTCTAATACATCATCTCTTTGAATATACTCATTTGTTATATACCATTGTAAAATATTTTTGATTGAGAGTAAAAATAATATTTTGTATATCTAGTATGAAATTTTGATTTTTGATTAACTTTTCTTCGTATATTTTTACACATTCACAAATCCATTCTTTAATCCACATGTAATCCATTTTAAAATAATGACTAATATTGTTTTTATTTTTGTCTTTAATCCAATTTTCTTTTATAATAAAATTTCCTAAACTATAATCACTAGGGCTAGCACACTCATCTTGATGCAAATATATAGTCAATATATTTTTATAGCAATCTTCTATATTTTTAATATTCTTTCTTATAAAATTAATATAATCTTTCAATTGATTTTTTTGATCTTTTGCATAAATTTTATTTTCTATTATGATATATCTTTTATCACTTAATATTATTAAAATATCTATTCTTCTATTATCTTTAATACAGGCTTCTGTTTCTATACCTTTTATATCTTCTATGTTTAAATTTTCAAATTCAGTATTTTTTAAACTTTTGCCAAGTTTTTCTAAAAATATTTTTGCAAAATTTTTTTGATAATGCCCTTTGTCTATATCAATCAAATAAGCTATAAATTTAGAATGATAATTTTCTTTCTCCTCAACACCCAAAGCTTCAAATATATTTATATCACTCAAGCCATTATTTACATCTTGTTCAAATTTCACACTTTCTTTAAGTAATTTCTTAATAAATTTTTCCATGCTTCACCTTGTACAACTTTACACTTTTACAAACATTACTTCAAAATTATCTTACAAATTTAAAAAACACAATTTATTATAATAAATATTATTTTCTAATTTTTTTAATATTATAAAAATCATCAATAATCTCACATCATATGTAAAAATTAATTATTTAATTTACATTTACTAGATAATTCTTTTTACAATTAACCAACCCACAAACATAAATCAAAAAACTAAAAATCTTTAAATAAACAAAAAATACCTCCAAAAAAAATACTTTAATTATAATCTTTATCATTTCTATATAAAAATCATGCATCTTTGTAAAAAACTAAAATCATAATCAACGAGCTTTTTTATTTTTTGCCCGCCAAACTAATCAAACTAATCAAACTAATCCACCACAAGCAATAAAAACTAAACCACTAAACACCAAAAAACTATAAATAATTCATGATCGCACCATAAAAGAAATAAAAGAAATAAAAGAAATAAAAGAAATAAAAGAAATAAAAGAAATAAAAGAAATAAAAGAAATAAAAGAAATAAAAGAAATAAAAGAAATAAAAGAAATAAAAGAAATAAAAGAAATAAAAGAAATCTACTTTTCACAACTATCTCTTAAAAGCTCTTTATTATAATTAATCACTTTCCTAGAAAGATATTCATTACATAAAAACCATAAAGAAATAAATTATAAAACTATAAAAACTATCACTAATTAAAAAAGTAAAGAATAAACTAATTAAGGATTTATCTAAGTAATAAGTAAGAATAATAAGAGAATTAACAAGTCCGCAATGAGCTACTTTCCCCATGCCAGTAAGGCGTAGTATCATCACCCACGATGTGCTTAGCTTCTTGGTTCGGGATGGAGCAAGGCGTCTCCACATCTGTATAATCACGGACATTGTTATTTAAATATTCTATTTAAACTTTATACTATTTTTATCAAGAATACTTAAAAAACAATGTTAAGAGCAAGTTCTAATATAAACTTTACTTGTAAGATTTTATAAACTAAAAATATAATTTTTATACAAACATTTCATATAAAAATATTCAAAGCTTTATTAAAAACCTTAACAAGGAAGTGATGCTTAAATAAGATAAGCCAAACGCTCTATTAGTACTGGTCAGCTAAAGGACTTTCATCCATTACACACCCAGCCTATCAAACTAGTAGTCTTCTAGAGAGCTTAGAGAAGATTCATCTTAGAGTTGGCTTCACGCTTAGATGCTTTCAGCGTTTATCCGTTCCAAACTTAGCTACGCTGCGATGCTCTTGGCAGAACAACAGCTACACCAGTGGTTTGTTCAACCCGGTCCTCTCGTACTAGGGTCAAATCTCTTCAATCTTCTTACGCCCACGGCAGATAGGGACCGAACTGTCTCACGACGTTCTGAACCCAGCTCGCGTACCGCTTTAAATGGCGAACAGCCATACCCTTGGGACCTGCTCCAGCCCCAGGATGCGATGAGCCGACATCGAGGTGCCAAACCTCCCCGTCGATGTGAGCTCTTGGGGGAGATCAGCCTGTTATCCCCGGGGTACCTTTTATCCTTTGAGCGATGGCCCTTCCACACAGAACCACCGGATCACTAAGACCGACTTTCGTCTCTGCTTGACTTGTATGTCTTGCAGTTAAGCTGGCTTATACCTTTATACTCTACGAACGATTTCCAACCGTTCTGAGCCAACCTTTGTAAGCCTCCGTTATTATTTGGGAGGCGACCGCCCCAGTCAAACTACCCACCAGACATTGTCCCACTTGAGGATAACTCAAGCTGGTTAGCTACCCAAATAAGAAAGAGTGGTATCTCAACAACGGCTCATAATAAACTGGCGTCTATTACTCAAAGCCTCCCACCTATCCTGCACATTCTTATCCAAATAGCAGTGTCAAGCTGTAGTAAAGGTCCACGGGGTCTTTCCGTCTTGCCGCGGGTAGGAGGAATTTTCACCTCCACTACAATTTCACTGGATCCCTCTTTGAGACAGCTCCCATCTCGTTACGCCATTCATGCAGGTCGGTATTTAACCGACAAGGAATTTCGCTACCTTAGGACCGTTATAGTTACGGCCGCCGTTTACTCGGGCTTCGATCAAGAGCTTCGCTAATGCTAACCCCATCAATTAACCTTCGAGCACCGGGCAGGCGTCACACCCTATACATCCTCTTACGAGTTAGCAGAGTGCTGTGTTTTTGGTAAACAGTCGGGAGGGACTCTTTGTTGTAAGTTTCTTCGCTTTCGGAGTAAATCCTAATACGAAGCGAACCACACCTTATACCGAAGATACGGTGCTATTTTGCAGAGTTCCTTAAAGAGAGTTCTTCCACGCGCCTTAGAATACTCATCCCACCCACCTGTGTCGGTTTACGGTACGGGCAACATTAGCTAAACTTAGAAACTTTTCTTGGCTCGACGGCATCAGCAATTCTCCTCGCTGTCCGAAGACTTTGAAGAGCCTTTCAGTTCTTAGAGTATTGTTATACGGATTTGCCTATATAACCTCCTACTACCTTAGACTAGCACTTCCATCCGCTAGCTTGCTTAGCCCTAAGCGTCCTTCCATCGCACACTAATGTTGGTATTGGAATATTAACCAATTTGCCATCGTCTACCCCTTTCGGACTCGACTTAGGACCCGACTAACCCTACGATGACGAGCATCGCGTAGGAAACCTTGGGTTTACGGCGTTAATGATTCTCACATTAATTATCGCTACTCATGCCTGCATGCTCACTTCTATTCGCTCCAGCACTCCTTACCGGTATACCTTCGGCGCAAATAGAACGCTCTCCTACCACTTGATAAAATCAAGTCTACAGCTTCGGTACTTACTTTAGCCCCGTTATATTTTCCGCGCAAAATCACTAGACCAGTGAGCTATTACGCTTTCTTTAAAGGATGGCTGCTTCTAAGCCAACCTCCTGGTTGTTTAAGTAACTTCACATCGTTTTCCACTTAAGTAAGATTTAGGGACCTTAGCTGGTAGTCTGGGTTGTTTCCCTCTTGACGACGGATTTTATCACTCGCCGCCTGACTGCTGTGATTACATATAAGGTATTCGGAGTTTGATAGGGTTTGGTACATTGGTGTATGCCCTAGCCCATTCAGTGCTCTACCCCCTTATACTACGACACAACGCTATACCTAAATATATTTCGGAGAGAACCAGCTATCACGAAGTTTGATTGGCCTTTCACCCCTATCCACAAGTCATCCGGGGGCTTTTCAACGCCTATCGGTTCAGTCCTCCACTAGTTCTTACACTAGCTTCAACTTGCTCATGGATAGATCACTTCGTTTCGGGTCTGCAGCATCTGACTTAAGCGCCCTATTCAGACTCGCTTTCGCTACGGCTTCGCGTGTGCTTAACCTTGCCAGACACCACAACTCGCAGGCTCATTATGCAAAAGGCAGTCCATCACACTGTATTGCTACATAGTGCTCTGAATGATTGTAAGCAAATGGTTTCAGGTTCTATTTCACTCTGATCACCTCAGTTCTTTTCACCTTTCCCTCACGGTACTTGTGCACTATCGGTCTGGTAGTAGTATTTAGGGTTGGATCGTGGTCGACCCAGCTTCAGACAGGATTCCTCGTGCCCCGCCCTACTCAGGATACTGCTAGCTAAGGTTTGGTTTTCGTATACGGGACTATCACCCTCTATGGCTACACTTTCCAGAGTGTTCTACTAACCTTACCTATTGCACATTGCAGTCCTACAACCCCCAGTGCAAGCACTGGGTTTGCCCTCTTGCGCTTTCGCTCGCCGCTACTGACGCAATCTCTATTGATTTCTTTTCCTGTAGGTACTAAGATGTTTCAATTCCCTACGTTCGCTCCATTATGGTAGTATATATCTCTATATACTGGGTTGCCCCATTCGGAAATCTACGGATCAAAGCTTCTTGACAGCTCCCCGTAGCTTATCGCAGTCTAGTACGTCCTTCATCGCCTTTACCAGCCAAGGCATCCACCATTCGCTCTTAATAGCTTACCTTTTTAAATTCATTCTAAAACGCATCACTTCCTTGTTAAAGTTTTTATGATAAGACTTTACTATCTTAAGACGGAAAGCATTTAAACACTTAACAAAACTAAAAAACATTAGTCTAATAAGCTGTGAGTTTAAAACTTGTCTTTAACTAAAAGCTAAAGAAAAGATAGTTAGGTTTTATCCTTTAACAAGTCCTGTAAAATTGTTTTTATTAAAACTTGCTTGTGACTCTTAACAATGATAATTCAAATAACGTTAAATAAACAATAACCAATAAAATATTTTAAATAATTATCATAAAAAATAAATCATATGTTTATGTTTTATTTATATAGGTCTTAAAACCTAAAGGAAGTATATATCAAGAGTTTAAATAATTTAAAAATATAATAAATAAAGTAAAATGCTTTATATTCTTATTTTATTTAGCTATATACTTACTTTAAGTTTTAAAACTTTATTTATGATTGATAAACAAATCTTTTTATGGTGGGCCTAACAAGACTTGAACTTGTGACCTCACCCTTATCAGGGGTGCACTCTAACCAGCTGAGCTATAGGCCCTTAATAAATGGTGGAGAATAGCGGGATCGAACCGCTGACCTCCTGCGTGCAAAGCAGGCGCTCTCCCAGCTGAGCTAATTCCCCAAAATTAGCTTTTCATCAATCTTTGAAATCTAAACAAGGATGATTGAGTTTATATGAACTGATAGTTGTGAGACTTATCAGTTTGTACTCTAGAAAGGAGGTGATCCAACCGCAGGTTCTCCTACGGTTACCTTGTTACGACTTCACCCCAGTCGCTGATTCCACTGTGGACGGTAACTAGTTTAGTATTCCGGCTTCGAGTGAAATCAACTCCCATGGTGTGACGGGCGGTGAGTACAAGACCCGGGAACGTATTCACCGTAGCATGGCTGATCTACGATTACTAGCGATTCCGGCTTCATGCTCTCGAGTTGCAGAGAACAATCCGAACTGGGACATATTTTATAGATTTGCTCCACCTCGCGGTATTGCGTCTCATTGTATATGCCATTGTAGCACGTGTGTCGCCCTGGGCATAAGGGCCATGATGACTTGACGTCGTCCACACCTTCCTCCTCCTTACGAAGGCAGTCTATTTAGAGTGCTCGGCCGAACCGTTAGCAACTAAATACGTGGGTTGCGCTCGTTGCGGGACTTAAACCAACATCTCACGACACGAGCTGACGACAGCCGTGCAGCACCTGTCTCTAAGTTCTAGCAAGCTAGCACCCTCATATCTCTATAAGGTTCTTAGGATATCAAGCCCAGGTAAGGTTCTTCGCGTATCTTCGAATTAAACCACATGCTCCACCGCTTGTGCGGGTCCCCGTCTATTCCTTTGAGTTTTAATCTTGCGACCGTACTCCCCAGGCGGTACACTTAATGCGTTAGCTGCATTACTGAGATGACTAGCACCCCAACAACTAGTGTACATCGTTTAGGGCGTGGACTACCAGGGTATCTAATCCTGTTTGCTCCCCACGCTTTCGCGCCTTAGCGTCAGTTAAGTTCCAGCAGATCGCCTTCGCAATGGGTATTCTTGGTGATATCTACGGATTTTACCCCTACACCACCAATTCCATCTGCCTCTCCCTCACTCTAGACTACCAGTTTCCCAAGCAGTTCAACGGTTAAGCCGTTGGATTTCACAAGAGACTTGATAATCCGCCTACGCGCCCTTTACGCCCAGTGATTCCGAGTAACGCTTGCACCCTCCGTATTACCGCGGCTGCTGGCACGGAGTTAGCCGGTGCTTATTCCTTAGGTACCGTCAGAATTCTTCCCTAAGAAAAGGAGTTTACGCTCCGAAAAGTGTCATCCTCCACGCGGCGTTGCTGCGTCAGGGTTTCCCCCATTGCGCAATATTCCCTACTGCTGCCTCCCGTAGGAGTCTGGACCGTGTCTCAGTTCCAGTGTGACTGATCATCCTCTCAGACCAGTTAAGCGTCATAGCCTTGGTGAGCCATTACCTCACCAACTAGCTGATACTATATAGTCTCATCCTACACCGAAAAAACTTTCCCTACTCAACTTGTGTTAAGCAGGAGTATAGAGTATTAGCAGTCGTTTCCAACTGTTGTCCTCTTGTGTAGGGCAGATTAACTATACCTTACTCACCCGTGCGCCACTAATCCACTTCTAGCAAGCTAAAAGCTTCATCGTTCGACTTGCATGTATTAGGCACGCCGCCAGCGTTCACTCTGAGCCAGGATCAAACTCTCCATAAAAAATAATTGGATAAGTTTAATCTTTTTCTTCAAAGAAAAAGTATTTTAAAGATTAAAAAATAATCTTTTATTTTAATTGAAGATTTACATTAAAGTAAATCTCTGGCTCAATCGATCACTTATTTAGATTTCAAAGATTGACTATAAGATTTGATTAACAATATTAATAATTTAAAGAACAAATACTAAAAAATTAAGACGAAAAATCTTAGCTTTTTTTAAAACCCTTTCATTTAAAAAGGAAATGAAATTATAGCAACAAAAGCTTAAAATTTTATTAAATGAAAAAAGAAAATGAAAGTAAAAAAGAAATTTATAGAAAGAGAAAGGAGAATTTATAAATATAGAATAATAGATATAAAAGAATATAAAAGAACTAAAATGTATTAATATAGAGTGTATGAAGTAAAGTGTGTTTAAAAAAAAAAGGGGGGGGGGGATTTAGTTAAAAAGTATTTTAAACTTCAAAACAAAATACCTTTTTTTTGTAAAAATATGTTTTCCAATAAAATAATACTTTTTATCCAAATAACTCCATCGCATCTTTATATGCGCTAATAAGTGAAGCCAAAGTAACAAAACCACCGATAATCAAAAAAAACATCTCGATTTTTTTTCTTTTATCTTCTTTGATTTTTTCTATTTTTTCTTCTTCTTGATTTTGGTCTATATATAAGATGTCTACAAGATTTTCTATCTGGATTTTAAGTTCTTGATGTTGTTCTAAAATATCATAGTATTGAAATATAATTTTCCATATCGTGTGTTTTTGTTGGTAATTATAATGCACCGGATTGCTAAAAAAATATTTTAGATTAAAAGTATAAAAGTCTTTTTTTACATCGATCACATCGTGATAATTTTCTTTATCTACAATGCTTGATGTTAAATTCAAATAATACTCCATTTTCTCACGATATGCCAAAGAAAGAGCAAACATCGTCATAGTATCATCAAATTTACTCTCACAGTTGCTAAATTTAGCCTGAAATAAAAAAACCTTTTTCTGAAAACACAACTTTAGCATCTGGATTATCATAACAGTTTGATTTGTCAATTTTTAAAGTAGAGCTACCCCTTAATAGTTGCGATATAGCACTATCACTCATACTTTCATCGGTATATACTGCCATGTGATCTATCACACCTTTTTTGAATTGGCAATACTCTTGATTTACTAAAACCCCACCTTTTATACATATAATACATATATCAAAAATTTTATATACTACTATCGTATTCTTAGCATACTTTTGATCTTCTATATTGGTATAGATTTGTAAATTTTGTGCTAAAAAGGTATGAAAAAAAATCTTTCACTCTTGAGTCTTTTCTAAATTTAGTTTCATTGAAACTCTTGATGATTTTTACTTGATACACATTGATCATGATATGTCCTATTTTGTATATTTTATAATTTACTTTATATCACTGCAAAATTAAAATGTATTATGAAATTATATTTATAATGGGAGTTGCTAATAAGTGGTGCGGATGAAAGGATTTGAAATATATAACTAAAAATAAACATCTATATTACAATATTTTTATAGTAGTTACCTTTTATAAGTTACCTTTTTTATACAACCATATTAATCTTTATTTCTTATAAAACTTAAATAGTTTTTGAAAATTACACTTTTCAAACTTTTTTATATTTATATAAGCACCAAAGCCTTATTTTGCGATATTTTAACAAAATGTCTTTTAAGTCTTTTTGAGGTATTTTAAGCTTATTTAGCTTAAATTGAATGTTTCACGGATTTTTGGTTTAAGTTTTCTTGCTTTTTTAAGCATTTTTGGTTTGAAACTTAAATGTATTTTTTCTAAAACTTAAAAAGTAATTTTTAAAAGTTTGGTAGGTTTTCTTTGTAAATACCTAAAATAATAATTAAATCTTTTTCTTTGTCTATTTTGTAAGGTATTACATAGCCTTTAAAAATAAAATCTCTTACACTCTCATCATCAAAAGCTAAAGACTTTCTAAACTTACAAGGCATAAAATCGAGCTTTTTTAAAACCTTATATAAATCATCTTTAAAAGCATTTTTGGCTTTTATACTTTCCTTTTTCATAATAAAGGCTAAAATAACATTTAATTCATTTGTAAATAAATCGCATTCTGGATTTGCACTATATCCACTCACTACCTAATAGCGTTAATTTAACCTTGTCACTTTCATAATCATTTAAAGCATTCTTATAGTTGTTATTTTCTATTGTTAAACTTAAGGGTTTAATATTAATGACCCAACTTTAAGCTAACTCATCAGTAAAATACTCTTTTCATCGTATAACATTTTCTTAAACTTTACTTAATATAATGTAGTTTTTTAGATATTTTAAAGCTTGTTTATAGTGCAGTAGTGGAAATATTATCTATACCATAAAGGCGTATGAGTTTAACTCACACACCTTTTATTTTTACTTTTTTAAATTATAAAATAAACATAATTTAACTAAAAATCACAATTTTACATTAAAAAGGATAAACATAATCTTGTTTTACTAAACCTACATTTTTAAGTCTATGAAAAACAGCTTGCTTTGAAACTTCAAATTTTGAAGCTATGAGCATTATTGCTTCTTTTGCACTTAAATCAGGTTTTGTTTTTCTACATTCTGCTATAAAATCTTCTATTTGTCGAAGAGGCATAAGCAATTTTGCTGCGAATTGATTAGCTTTAGTTTCTATTCCACCATATGTATTACTTCTATAAAGAGTTTCATAACTATCAATTATGGGATTTTCTATACTAGGTAAAATATCGTTAGCTAAATGCCCTAATTCGTGTGCCAATGTAAAACGCTGTCTATTTTCGTTTTTTAGTGGATTTATCCAAATAATAGGCTCGCCTTTATCATCTACGCTAATTTGCCCCTCTGTATCAATCTTATCAAAATCAAGATTTTTAACTACATTTATACCTAATTTTTGAGCAATTTCAAACGGGTTAAATGGCGGTTCTTTCATTTCCAATAAATCTAAAATTTCATAAGGGGTTTTATCTTTTATTTCTTTATAAGTCATTCTAAACCTCCTATTCTAGTTGATTTTTCTTGCTCTTCATCTTTAAATGCAATAATTTTGTCATTTATATGCAAATCGACCATTTTTTCAAATTCTTCCATAAATTCGCTATTTTTTAGAATTTTATTTATAAAATCATTGCGTAATTTCTCATCTTCTATAATTTTATCCAAAAATATATCAGTTGCCTCTTTTAATAATCTTTTTCTATCTCGATTATAATACATAGTAAGCAATATCGTAACTACTGCTATTAATAAGGTAGCAATAGCAACAATTAAACTTCCATAATTTAGATAAGAACTTGCAATAGCAATAATATCGGAATTAGTATAATTTGTATCTATGATAAGCCCTTAAATTATTTTTAATTTTAAAAGATACTTTATCATATTTTTACAAAATTAAATATTAAAGAAAGTATTTATATCCAAATATAACTAAAAATCATTATCAAATATACCTGCTTTGTTATGTTTCACATATTAAGCATTTTAATAAAACTCAAAATAAACTTTAACCAAAAAATAAAACACAAGCAAAGTGCTTGTAGCTCTTTGTTTTATTAGTCAATTTGTTAGTCAATTGCATACATTGTAAAAAAACAGCTCGCATTTTTTCACGACTAGCCGGTCGGTGACTAAAAATCAGGCTTTGTAGAGATTTCATACCCCCTACCAGTTTCATACTTCAAAGCTTATAAAAACCTATTTCAGTCTTCTTTGTAAGCGATATTTTAAATTCATATTCAAAATCATCATAAGCCTTAATAGCATAACAACTATAGCCAGCTTCAATTATCTTCATAAACCATTCAGGTAGCAAAATAAAGAAATTTCCACCAACTCTTTTAACTTTAAAACCACTTTTAATATCATTAACATTTCTATGAAAATTATCATATAAACCAAGATTATCAATAAAAATCTTTGCGGGAACGGCATTATTAATTATTTCATTTTTACCAAACATACACACGCCTTATTTTAAATTTTTACTTAGAAGTATAATATAAAAGATTGATGAGGTAATAAAAGTAATTTAATTTTGTATTTTTTATTTTTAAATTCTCGCCCTAACTAAGAAAGCAAAATGCAAAAACGCAAAATATAAAACATTTTATATAAAATATTATATAAGCTTTTCTTGCTTGTTTTGCTAATGTGTATTTTAATCGGCTTTTAACCATTTAACCTTTTGTATTTAATCGGTTTTTAAGCTTGATTTTTTACATCTATTTTAAGCGGATTTTAATTTTAAAATAAAAGTGTTGATGAGTAAAGTATAAAAATGATGATGTAGGTTAAACCTACACCTTTTTATCTAATTTATCTAATAAAATTAATGATGTGTCTAGCAACCTTTTAGCATTTGCTTTTAGCGTTACTATTCTTTGATTAATTAGCGATAGTGCTTTTCCTATGTCCTCGCTTTCAAATTCTTTACAAGATAAATACAAAGCGCTAGCCAAAACACTTAAACCATCTAAATCATCAGGCAAAAACTCTAAATCGCTGTCTAAAACAATGTTTCTATTTTCCATTTTTGCAATTCCTTTTTTATGTATTTAACTAAAAATAAAACTTAATTTTATAGTTTTTTACTAAAAAAGTCAATATATTTTTATGTTATTTAATAAAAAAATGCTATAATTATTTTGTAATTAACTAAAAAAGGTTATAAAATGACAAGATTAGAATTTGATGAAAAAATTAAGAAACTAGGATTAACAAGAAAAACATTTGCAGATATAGCAAAGGTAAGTTATAGCGGGATTTCTACAAATTGGAAAGATGATAAAGAAATTCCCGCTTGGGTAGAACCCTTTTTATATTATTATGAAAAATGCTTAGCTTTTGATGAGTTATTGACAATCTTAGAAAAATACAAAAAAGAAGATAATTTAGAGCAAACCTCTAAGAAATAGCTATACCCATTCTACAATAACTCACATCATCAATATAAAAGGTTAAATTATGACTAATATAGAATTTGAGAGTATTTTAAAAAAATACAACCTAACTAAAAAAGAGTTTGCCTCTCTTTGTGACTTACCTTACCAAACACTTATGAATTGGAAGCAAAGCGACAAAACGCCCTCTTGGGTTAAATCTTGGCTTGAAAACTACATCAAAGCACAAAGCTATGAAGAGTTAAAAAATAAAGTTTTTGAAATTGAAAATATACAATAACTTACATTTTCCATTTTTGTAACACCTTTTTTATGATTAAAAATACAAATGTATTTATTTTAAATCATAATTATATATTTTTATATTTATAAATAGCTTAATTAAAGTATATTTGTATTTAAAACTAAATATTATGATATAATTTTATATTTAAAATGATAAGGGATGACTATGCTAAGTAAAGATGAGTTTAAAAAACTAATGAATAATGCTAACTTATCTAAAAAAGATTTTGCCGAAAAATTGGAAGTAAGTTATAATGCCATAAATGGTTGGGGGACTAATGGTAGGGATTATCCTTACTGGGTTAAATCTTGGCTTGAAAACTACATCAAAGCACAAAAATATAATAAAATCAAAGACTTAATAAAAGATGATATGTAATTGAGGTGTATTTTACTAAGCAAACCTATACGCTATTAAAAAGATTAAGTGCCTTAATGTGTTTATTTTTGCGTAAATCTTTAAAAACGCTAAATTGGTAATTTAGAAATTTCCTTGTAATGTTTTGATTATTTAAGCTCTTTAAAAATAAGCTAAAAAGCCTTAAAGCTTCTTTGATTGTATCTAATGACCTCATCAGTTTATTTTTAATATTTAATCTTAATTCTAATCGCCTCCATTTGCAAAATTTCTCATTAATATTTTGCTTGTGATAATTCTTTTGCTTATGAAATTTATCATATAAAATAAGCCTATTTAGCTGCGATAATTGCTTATATTTTACATTATTAATATAAAAGCTTTGATTATACTCTACAAAATCGCCTTTTATATCTAAGTTTCTAAAAGTATCAATAGCTTGCCTTACGCTTTGTTTTTTCATATCAAAATTACCGCTAAAATCTAACGATAAATCTACACTATCTGTTTTAAAACGCCTTAAAAGTCTTGTTAAAAATGCCATTGTTTCTTTTGCGATGTTTTTGCTTGGTTGATTAATGCCATTAATTATAATTTCTATATAGTAACCTTTAGCTTTTTTATTTTTCTTTGCCTTTGCTAAGGCTTTTTTACTATTATATAAAATAATAGCGGTGTTAGAAAGGCTTTTATTACCCTTGATAAAGTTAATATATTTTATTTCAAATGGTGCTTTTTTATCTTTTGCGTTATGGCTTTTAAATTTATCATCGCAATAATCTTTTAATTGTAAGTTTCTCGTTGTCTTATTAATATGCTTTTTAAAATCAAACTTTCTTAAAAACTTTTCAAAAGCTAGTTTAGGAATGATAAAACTTACGCTATCTAACCCCACACGATTAAAAAGCTCATCTATAGGGCTTATTTTATTATTCAAAACAAACCCTTTATATTTTCATAGAAACAAGCTTGCAAACACTTAAGTATAAATTTATTATTTTTTGTATTTCTTGATTATCTTTTATAAAATTACCCGTAGAGTGTAAAAATAATATTTTTTCTTGCTCTAGCTCTTCGATGAGGTATAAAACCTCATCCTTAAACATTTTTATAAAAAATTTCAGTTTATCGCTTAAAATTAAAAATACTTCATAATCAAAATATCTAAAGTGCTTATTGAATATATAATATAGCTTGTTTTGAAAATACTTAAGATTTTTTAAGTTGTTATTGCAAGAAATAAAACCCATTTTGCTTCCTTACTCTAAAACTTCTTTAAATCTTAAGTTTATTTTTATTTCAAAGAACCTTACAAGCTCGCAAAGCATTAAGGTTTTTATATAGATTTCTTTGCTTTCTTGTAAGTGTTTTACATCATCTTTAAAATCTGCAATATCTTCCTCTAAAAAGCCTTTTGATATTGCGTTAAAAGATTTCAAAAAGCTTTCTAATCTTTCTAAAGCATTGGTGTAAAATTTTTCTTTATTTATTTTCGGTAGTTTAATAGTTGGTTTGTTCTTTTTGCTTTTGTATTTAAAAAGCTCCAAAAACTCTTTTTTAAAGTCATTATAAACAAAATAAGAGCTATAAAGAGCCTCGCCTTTCTCACATAGATTAAACATAAAATAATCTTTTTTTAATTTACTCTATGACTTAAAAACCACTCTTTTATTTTTGCTTTCTCATAAAATATTTTTTTCCGATTTTAATATATGGGATTTTCTTTTGCATTCTATATTTGCTTTGCGTTTCTTTGCTTAGATTATAAAGCGTAACTACCTCTTGTATAGTTAAAAAATCTTTGTTTGTATTGCTTTCCATTTTCTATCCTTTCTAAAATTATTAATGGAATTAATAAAGCCTTTAAAAGAAATAGATAAGCTAAATTACAATACAATTCTTTTAAGGGCTTCAACTAAAGCTCTTATAATGAAATTGTGCGTTTTAATCTTGTTTGGCGACTGGGCTAAAACGCACTTTATTTGAAAGCCTTAAAAAGCTTTAAGATTTCATTAAATTACAAAAATATTCTTTGCAAATATTTATGAAGCATTCTAGCGGTTTTTAAAGTTTTTTACCTTAGTTAGAATTCTTATATTCTATTTTGTTATTTTTTGTTGTTTTTTATTCTAGTTTGTGCTAATTTGTGCAGTTTTTTAGCTATTTTTTTAAGCGATTTTAAGTTTTTATTGTAGTTTCCTTAAAAAAACAGCAAAATTTTTTACTCATAATTCTTATTTTTATCATAGATTTTTAATATATGCCTTAGCAGAAATAGCTAAAAAAGCACTGCGTGATAAGCCCATTTTCTTAGAATAAAAATCTATCTCATCTATAAGACTATTTTTTAAAGTGATAGCTAGGTTCTTACTTTTATCATTTTCCATAGGTTCAGGTATAAACTCGTTTTTTTCTAAAGCTTCTTCTAAATAACAAGCAAAAGCATTTTTTAAATCTTCTATTGCTTCATTTGGTGTTTTACCATCTCCTGCCATTAAAACAAGTTTATTTAGCTCTTTATCATCAAATTGTGCAAAGTAATCTCCATCTTCGAGTCTTACTAAATTAATCTTATAAGGTAAGTTCAAATAATAATTTATATCTTTTTTCATTTTTCCCCCTTTAAGTGTTTTAGTATTTGCTTTACATAAATTTCTTTTATAGGTTTATGCAAAGGTACAATAATACTTTTTCCATTTTTCTTAAACTTATGATGACTTCCCTTAATGCTAACAAGTTTATAACCATACCAACTTAAAAGCTTTTCTATATTGGCAAAACTTGCGTTTTTAGGGTTATTTTCTAATTCTTTAATTAACTTTTCTTTATTACTCATATATGTATTATATATATAATTATCTTAAAGCATTTTAAAGTCTTATAAGGTATTTTATATTTTATTAAGTATTTGTGTTTTATAATTTTTTTACATTCAAAGGGGGGCTCAACCCCTACTTAATATAATCTAACAAATCTTTATTTATTCCACAAATTAAATCATTCAAAAAATCTTCTATTTTATCAGGCATTAGACCTATATTTGTTTCTTTTTCTTTTGTGTTTATGCGTGGATATAGTTTATTATTATTTTCTCTAAGCTTTAAAAGATTTTCAAAATGACAAGCTCTATTCCTTAGAGTATGTAACAAGTTTAAAACAATATTAACTTTATCTATATTATCAAAACCCTGTTTTGTGTTTTTATAAATAAAAAAGTTTCTATTGCTAAGACTATACTTTCTAAAATCAAAAGTCTTTAACTCTAAAATCTTGTTTTGCACCTTATAAGATACGATTAATTTAGCTACTACGCCTAAGCTAAGGCGTGACAATATTTGATGAGGTTCTAAGCTTTCTTTGTCTTTAAACTCATTTATTTTTGCCAGTAAAAAAGGATTATCACTTATTTTTATCCACTCTTTGCATTTAAAGCTTAGTTCATAATCTAACGCATTTCTTATATAAATCTCAAGTATAGCTATTTTAGGAATTATCTTAGATATTAATTTTAAGTTCTCAAAATGCTCGTTTATATCTTTGTAATGCTCTAATCTTTGTTTTGAAAAGATAAACTCTAAATCTTGCATTTATTCTTCTTGTAATTTCTTTAAAGCCTCGTTAGCTTTTTGACTTGCCTTAAGCGTATCATTAGTTGCATAAATGTTTATAGTGCTTAAGTCCCTATGTCCCAAAGTCCCGCTAATTACGGCAGGATTAACTCCATTTTGTATTAGCAAAGTAGCTTTTATATGCCTTGAAAAATGAGGCGTCCATTCTCTTACACCGCTAAGCTCTCTTATTTTAATTTCTTGTCTTGCTAAGTTTGATATTTTTTTACCACTAACACTAGAAACAAAGACTAAGCCTTTATCTTGTTTAACCTCATCTTTTAAAGCTTTTAAAGCCTTATAGCACTCATCATCTAAGGCATACTCTTGTGCTTCGCCGTTTTTTGTTTTTGGTAAAAATATAGTTTTTCTTTCTAAATCTACATTTTGCCAAAGAAGACTTAAAACCTCATCCCTACGCCTACCACTATGTATAAGTAAAAACAAAGCCTTATAAAGTGAATTGTCTTTGTATAGTTCTAAAATAGCATTTAAAATAGCTTCGTATTTGCCTTTAGGGTTGGTAACAAGCTTTTTATTTTGCACCTTATCAAGTTTTAAACCTAGAGTAACATTTTCATTAATCCATTTATTTTTTATAGCATACTTAATCATAGGGTTTAAAACTTCTTTAATGGCTCTATTATATGTTTTTGGTTCTAATCCCTTATTTTTCATATCATTATAAAACTCTTGCACCTTATAAAGCGTAAGTTCATCTAAATGTATATTTCCTAAAGGTTCTAAAATATGATTATTAAAAATGCTTATTAAGTTTCTAATGTGACCTTTGTGTTGCTCGTTTAAATCTTTAATATTATAATTAGCCTTTATAAAGACCTCAAAAAGGTTTTTTATTAAAATACTAGAGTTTAAAGTATAAGTACCACTAAAAAGCTTTTTAAATTCGTTTTCATACTCTTTAGCTCTTGCAAGTGCTATTCTTATATATTCATTTTCATTCCAAGTAGGGCGTAATGGGATGGTAAAAGCGTGTTGTTTTTCTTTACCGCCGTTTTGCATTCTAAATAAAAAGGCGTTGATTTTATTTTTATGTCTTTTTAGATGTGTTCCTTTTCCTATGGGTATATTATAATCCTTTCTATCAATCGCCATTTTTAACCTTGTATTTTTGTGTATTATAGCGTATTTAAAAGCCTTATAAACTTAATTAAATTATTATAGGTTACCTTTGCTTTAAGGTTAAAGCCAAAATTGACCTTTTTTACCGCAAAACTTAAATGGACAAAAAGGACTATTTTTTAACTATCCTTTCATCCGGTTACTTTAAAAAGTTACCTGCTAAAAGGTTACCTTTTTGAAATAATTCGAAATGATACAATAGGACCTCAAAGACTTCAGCGTAATTTAAGCGAAATCTCTCAAACTATGGTAAAATAGGGCCTTGAGTGGTGCGGATGAAAGGACTTGAACCTTCACGCATTGCTGCACCAGATCCTAAGTCTGGCGTGTCTGCCAATTTCACCACATCCGCAAAGTGGTACGCTCAAGAGGATTCGAACCTCTGACCTACGGCTTAGAAGGCCGTTGCTCTATCCAGCTGAGCTATGAGCGCATAAAAATAAATAACAATGGGCTTAATGGTGCGCCCGATAGGAATCGAACCCATAACCTACAGATCCGAAGTCTGTCGCTCTATCCAGTTGAGCTACGAGCGCTGATGGGGTGAGTGATGGGAATCGAACCCACGACCCTCAGGACCACAATCTGATGCTCTAACCGACTGAGCTACACTCACCATTTATAAAAATGGTCGGGGTGAAAGGATTCGAACCTTCGGCCCCTTGGTCCCAAACCAAGTGCGCTAACCAGACTGCGCTACACCCCGATGTACAAAAATAAAGCGTTATTTTACATAAAAAAATATCAAAAGTCAAGATAAACAAAAATATTTAGCACAAAAATGCTAAATATTTTAGAAATTAGTCTTTATTTTGCTTTTGTGAAATAATATTTAAAATTTCAACCACCAAAGAAAAAACCATAGCCACATAGATATATGCCTTATCTATATGAATATCAAAACCTTCGCTTACCAAAACAAAACCTATCATTACTAAAAACGCCAAAGCTAAAATCTTGATACTAGGATATTTTTCAATAAAATCCGCAATTGGTTTAGAAGCAAACAACATCACAAGCACAGCCATAATAACCGCTATGATCATAATTTCAATATCTTGAGCAATACCCACAGCAGTGATGACACTATCAAGTGAAAATACAATATCAATCACAGCTATTTCAGCTACTACAATCCACAATTTATTGCTAATTTTTATATTGCTTTGTTCTTGCTCTTTGTGATTAATGCTTTCTTTGATTTCTTTAATAGATTTAACTATCAAAAACAAACCTCCGAGTATAAGCACCAAATCCCTACCTGAAATTTCATTGCCTAAAACACTAAACAAAGGTGTAACAAGTTTCATCACCCAAAATAAAGACAATAACAACAAAATTCTAGTAAGCATTGCAAAAGCAAGTCCTAAAATTCTCCCTTTATCTCTGTGTTCTGGTGGTAACTTACTTACCAAAATCGCTAAAAAAATGATATTGTCAATCCCTAGCACAATTTCCAAAGCAGTAAGGGTAAACAATACCACCCAAGCATCTACACTAAAAATCCACTCAAACATTTATTTTCCTTAAGACAAAAAAAGCGTAATTATAATGACAAAAAATTAATTATTTTCAAAAATTTGCACAATTGCTTCAGGTAAAAGCTCATGTTCTAGTGCGTGAATTTTAGCTTCAAAGTCTTCGAAATTTAACTTTCCTTTTTCAAAGGCCTTTTGCGCGATGATTTTTCCACCATCTAATTCTTCATTGACCCAGTGTATGCTAATGCCTGCAACTTTCATATCACTTTCATAGCTTTCTTGAATAGCATGAGCGCCTTTAAACAATGGAAGTAAAGATGGATGAAGATTAATAGCCTTTATTTCTTGCGTAAAAACAGGGCTTAAAATTCGCATAAACCCTACCAATACAGTTAAATCTGCTTGACTTTCTTTTATAGTCTTTACCAACTCTGCATCAAATTCTTCTCTTGAAGTAAATTTTTCATGCTCTATGACTTTTGTGTTAAGACCATATTTTAAAGCTCTTTGTATGCCATAAGCTTCTTTTTTATTGCACACACATAAAACCACTTCAAAGGTGTTTTCTCCAAAAGTTTTTTGGTGTAATTTCTCTAAAATATTTTCTAGATTGCCTCCATTGCCACTAAATAAAACTGCCAATTTTATAAGCATTTTAACCCCTTTACCAATTTTAAAGCATCGAAACTATTTTTGTTTTTCTTGTAATTTTTAGCCACTAATGCATGTGCTAATACCGCATTTTTCGCAGCTTCTAAAGCACTAAATTTAGCTCCAAGCAAAGCAGCGATCATACCACTTAACACATCTCCGCTTCCAGCTTTTGCTAAAGCCTCATTGCCGCAATTTACCACAAAAAGCTTATCTTTTTGGGCAATGATAGGATTTGCTCCTTTTAAAACTAAAACGCATTCAAATTTTTTACTAAATTCTTTAACATAAAAAAATCGCTTCTTTTGAATTTCTTCAACTTGGATATTTTTATTCATGCATAATTTCAAAAGCATAGAAAATTCTTTAGGATGAGGCGTTAAAACCACATCTTTTCTGTTTAAATACAAAGTTAAATCAGCATTTTGAAAACAATTTGCATCTAATACCAAAGGAATACTTTGCAATCTTTCATCTTTTAAAATACTTAGATCATTTAAACCCATGCCTATAGCAGCTGCATTTATTTTACTTTCAATAGTGTCTTTTAACATCAATAAAGGTGAAAAACTCTCTTTTGCTACTAAAGAAACCAAACCCGAACCAAATTCTAAAGCCCCAAGTCCAGCTAAAGTACCTGCACTTTTATTGGCAAAAATATATACATGACCTAAATCACCTTTGTTAAAACTACACTTTTTTTGAATAAGCTTTAAGTCTTTTCTCTCTAGTAAAAAGCCCGATGTATTTTGTACTTGAATTTTTAATCCCAAATGTGCGATTTTGATTTTTCCTACAAACTCTTTTGCAAAATCTTCCAAAAGCTTTTCTTTGACTACCCCCATACAAAGTGTATAATCTGCTTTAAAACACACATCTTGTCCAAGCCCACTAGGAATATCGCAAGCAATTTTTATTGCTTTACTTTGAGAGATTTTTTGAATAATTCCTTGTAACTTTTCATCTAAGGCTTTATTTAAACCACTTCCAAAAACACAATCAACAATGATGTCAAAATCTTCAAAACAAGGTTCTTCTTGTAAAAATTCAAAACCGATGTTTTGCAAAATTTGTTCTTGTTTGAGAAAGATTGTGCTTTTTTTATACGCCAAAACATAAGCAGATGCTTTTTTAAGGTGTCGAATAGCTACGAGCCCATCGGCTCCATTGCCGCCTGTGCCGAGTAAAAATAAAATTTTAGCATTGTGTATTTTTTTGCTTTTTTTCTTGATAAAATTTGCAAGTTCAACGCCTGCATTTTCCATCATCAAAAATTCATCTAATCCTTTTTCAATCAGCTGTTTTTCATAAGAAATATTATCTTTACATATGGCTTTCATTACCAGCCTCGCAAGCTATAAGTTTTTGAGTTTTAGCACCTAATTCTTTAAGCTTTATCACCCTTGAAGCAATATTACCACTTCCGTGAGTAAGTTTTGTTTGCATATTATCCACATTGGAATTTAATCTTTTAATATTATCTTTGATCTTTTCAAAATCTTCCAAAACGCCAGCAAATTTATCGTGAAATTTTCCAAGCTCTTCAAAGGCCTTTAAGATATTCTCATTACTTTGGGTGTTTTTCCATGAAATATTTATCGTATTTAGTGCCATAAAAAGAGTATTTGGTGTGGTTAAGTATACCTTTTTTTTATAAGCATATTGATAAATTTCAAAATCTACGCTTAAAATCAAATCTAGAATGTTTTGATAAGGTATAAAAAGTAAAACAAACTCATAAGTATGCTTATCATACTGCATATAAGGTTTCTTGGCTAATTCATCAATTCTCGCTTTTAGATTATATGCTAAATCAAGGCAAGTATTTTTACTAACCTCCTCAAAACCAAAATCACTCGGTAGTGAAAATTTTGCATCTATAATAATGCTTTTTTGTTTATCTAAAAGCACTACCGCATCAGGAATGTAGGTTTTACCATCTTTTTGAAATCTCTCTTGCAGTTTATACTGCACACCTTCTACTAAACCACTATTTTCCAAAACAGACTTAAGTTGCAACTCTGCAAAATTACCACGAATTTTTTTATCACCCTTTAAAACTTTAGCTAATTTATCCGCATTTTCACCCATATTTTGACTAAATTTAAACATATACTCAATTTGTGTTTTAATGCTTGTTTCATTTTGGGCAAGTTTTTCACTGTATTCTTTAACACTTTTTTTAACCGGTAAAAAGATTTCTTCTAGGATTTTTTTCGCATCCTCATTCAGCATAAGCTTGTTTTGATTTAATATATTAGTATTTTGTTTTTGTAAATTTTGCTCTAATTCTTGCTTCAACTCTATCAAATTTTGTTTATATTTTTCTTCTAGTTTTAGCAAAGTTTGAGTGTATTCATCTCTTAATTCTGCACGTTCTTTTAAGTGCATATTTAAAAGTTCTTGTTGGGTGTGTTCTTTTTGCGCTAATTTTGCCTCTAAAGCTTCGCTTTTTGACAAATAGTTTATTTTTTCTTCTAATAAAGTTGAATTTTTCTCCATAAGTGATTTTTTTTCTGATTCTAAAATAGAAATTTGATCTTGTAATGTTAAATTAGTTTGGTTTAAAAATTCTAACTTTGCTTTTTCTTTTTGACTTTTAAACACATACCATACAAAAGCCAAAACTACAACCGCCAAAAGTGCTGTTAAAATGTTTTCCATTTTTACCCTTTTGTTTTTTCAATCAGAAAATAAATGTTTTTTTCATTGCCTTCTTTAAATTGTTTCATTTGTGGTAAGAATTCTTTTACTAAGGCTCTAAAATTTTTAAAACCAAAATTTTGCGGGATAAAATTCGCATGTTTTCTGCTCATATTGGTGCGAATTTGAGCATATTCTGCACGACCCTTTTCTTCTATCAAGGCTTCTGTGATATTGATCAAATCTTTAATATACTCTTTGGTACTTAATACTTTTTCTTTAGATTCATTTTGATCTAAATAAAAAAATTCACTAAAGGAATTAACATAAGATTTTACAGCTTGTTTTAATCCCATACCTATAACTTGCTTTTTGCTTTCTTTAAGTCTTTGAATTAAACTAGTATAATCACTATCACTAGAAACAATTACAAAAATATCAATATCTTTTTCATAAAAAATACTCATAATTTCAGTGATTAAATACATATCACTTGAGTTTTTATTAGCAGTAAAATTAAATTGTTGCATAGCTATAATAGAATACTGACCAATTTGCTCTTTCCAATTTTGTATATTTTTTTGCGTCCAATCTCCATAAATACGCTTGATGATAATTTCCCCATAATCAGAAGCGATATCAAAAATCGATTTTGCATATTTTGATGGAATATTTTCTGCATCAATAAATATTGCTACACTTTTATTGTCCATTTTTTCTCCTATGTAGTTCTCATTCTAAAACTTAGTGCTTTTAAAATATGAGTTTTCAAAATCAACTCACTTTGCTCTAAGTCTGCAATGGTCCTTGCTACTTTTATGGTTTTATTGATCCCTCTTTGAGAAAGGTTGTATGAGCTTATAGCCTTTTGTAAAATTTCATTCGCAGAAGAATCTAAAATACAAAATTGTTTCATCTGCTCATCATTTAATTTAGCATTAAATTCTTCTTGTTTTCTTTGCTTTTGAAATAAAAATCCTTTAAAAACCATTTTACTCATTTGCTCAGAGCTTAAGCTTGTTTTGTCTTCATGTGAAATCTCATCCATAGCCACATAAAGATCAATCCTGTCTAAAATAGGAGATGAAATTTTATTTTTATATTTTTTAATTTCTATCTCTTGACAACAACATGCAAGACTTTTAGAAAACAAATTTCCGCAAGGACAGGGATTTTGCGCGCAAGCAAATAAAAATTTAGTCTCATAAATCACTTTGGCATTAACTCTTGAAATAAGAATTTTAAAATCCTCTAATGGCTCTCTTAAGCTTTCTATGATTTGTTTTGAAAAATGAGGAAACTCATCAAAAAACAAAACTCCTCCATTTGCAAGTGCTATTTCTCCTATCTTGGCATTTTTGGTTCCTCCGCCAAAAATACTAGCTCTAGTACTTGTATGATGAGGACTTCTAAAAACCCTACTAGCACTAAAATCATCATCTAAAGAATTTAATGACTTATAGGCATTTTGGGCTAAAATTTCTTTCAAACTTTGTGGCGGCATGATAAAAGGAAGTCTTTTAGCACACATACTTTTACCACTACCTGGACTACCTTCAAATAAAATATTATGCATACCCAAAGCTGCTATTATACAAGCAAATTTAGCATTTTCTTGACCCTTAACTTCTTTAAAATCATAAGGGTAAATAGAATTTTTTATATATTTTTGATTATTAATTTCTATGGCATTTTCAAATAAAGGATGAGCACTGTTTATATGATAATTTTCGTAATTTTTTGCTTTAAAAAAATCTATTGCTTGTGTTAAATTTTCTAAAGAATAAATTGTTAGATTAGGTATCATCGAAGCTTTTTGTGCTATGGCTTTTGGTACTACTACTTTGGCATTTTGTACTTTTGCACTTAAAAAAAGTAAGATAGAGAATAAACTAGCAGTACTTTTAATACTTCCATCTAATCCAAGTTCTCCAAAAACAAAAAAATCATCTAAATTTTCTTTTTGAAATAAAATCAAAATCGCAATAGCCAAATCAAAATGAGAGCCATTTTTAGGTATATCTGAAGGACTAAGATTGATAGTGATTTTTTGTGCTGGAAAATTGAAATTTTGACTTAATAAAGTCGCCTTAACTCTTTCTGTGCTTTCTTTGATGGTAGAATTTGCAAGACCTACTATACTAAAGCTTGGTAAACCTCTTGTGAAAGTTGATTCTACGTCGATAATATCAAGCTCTGTAGAAAAACTCGCACATCTTAATTTTTTCATTTATTTTTTTTGGATTTTTTTTTAAAATCTTTATCAAATTTTTGGCGTTTTAAAAAAGAAAGTTTTTCTATAAATAAATGCCCATCAAGATGATCAACTTCATGCTGAATAGCTACTGCTAAAAATTCATGCGCCTCTAAGCTTTGTGCTTTACCAAACCTATCTTGATAATCAAGTTGTATATTTTTATAACGCATTACATCTTCATAAAAACCTGGTATACTTAAACAACCCTCATTGCAAGCAATTTTTTCATCGTCCAAAGGTGTTATGGTAGGATTAATAATTTCCAAAAGAGTCTGCTTGTCTTCTTTTTGTTCACCTTCTTCATCTCCAATATCTACAAGCAAAGCTCTAACTGGCACATCTACCTGAATGGCAGCCAAACCAACTCCTTTATTTGTTATCATAGTTTCATACATATCATCTAACAGCGCATGTAACTCATTGTCAAATTTTTCTATTTTTTGAGATTGCAAAAACAATCTCGGATTAGGATAGGTGATTATTTTTCTTATCATTTTTCTTTTTCCACTACCACAAAAGGTTCTAAATTTTTACCCGAATTTTTTAAAGCTTGGGTGCATTTTTCTATCAATTTTTCACTTTTACTGTCTTGATTAACCGCACTAACAGCCACTTCAACATCTACATCTATTTCTTTATCTGCTAAGAAAAAATTTGAATTTTCCAAAGACTCTAAAATTTTATTACATATTTCTTGTGCTTTTTCTAAATTAGTGTGTGAGATCATCATAACAAAAATATTATTACCACAATGAGCAACAATATCACTTGATGATACATTTTTACTAAAAATTCTACAAATACTTTTCAAAAAAGCATTTTTTTCTTTCTGTGTATAAGTTTGCTCTAAAATTCCTTCTTTTACTCTAAAAAATATCAAAGAAGTATGATAATTATATTTTGCACTACTTTCAATGCTTTTTTCTAAATTTTCTAAAAAATATTTTTTGTTATAAACCCCAAATTTAGAGTCAAAATCACTTTGTTCTTCTATGTGTTTATAAGTTTGTCTTACTTCATCAAAATTTTCTTTAATCTCATCTGAATATTTATCTAAAATATTGGAAAACCTTGAAAGATCTGCTTCAAGCGCATGAATTACATTGGAAACTGCTAAATTACCTGTACTAATTGCAAGTTCTGAATTACGTCTTCTTAGCATATCTTTAACTGTTTCAAGATGTCTATAAATCATAGCAATGTATTGTAATAATGCCGAAGTAGAGCTAAAACTTTTTTTGATTTCTTGTTCTATATTTGCACGTTTGATACCATCATCATTTTGCTCAAATTCCATAATCTCACTAACTTTCTTCTTAAAAGCAACCGGACGATCTTCAAGCATTTTTTGAAAATAAACTCCATAATTAGTTGGTGTTGGAGGTACATTATCTTTTACAAGCTCAGTTAGTATAGACTTTGCAAATTTTTCAAATTCCCCACCACTAATTTTTTGAATTTTTGGAGCTTCTTTGACCGGAGTTGGATCACTACTTAAATTTAAATCAGCAAATAAATCATCATCTAACATTACTATGTTTTTCCTTATTTAAAACTTTTTTCCAAAACCTTATCGATTAAGCCATATTCCTTAGCTTCAGCTGCACTCATAAAGAAGTCTCTATCAGTGTCTTTTTCTATTTTAGAGAGTTTTTGTTTAGTGTTTTTAGCCAAGATATCATTTAAAATCGCTTTTAATCTTAGAATTTCTTTTGCTTGAATTTCTATATCAGCTGCTTGCCCCCTTGCTCCACCTAGTGGCTGGTGAATCATGATTCTTGAATTTGGTAAAGCAAATCTTTTTCCTGGAGTACCACAACTTAGTAAAAATGCACCCATTGAAGCAGCTTGACCAATACAAATAGTACTTACATCAGCTTTAATATAATTCATTGTATCATGAATACTAAATCCACTAGTTACAACCCCACCTGGTGAGTTAATATAAAGATAAATATCTTTTTGAGGATCTTCAGCCTCTAAAAACAAAAGCTGAGCTACGATAGAAGCAGCAAGATCATCATTGATCTCGCCACTTAGCATTATAATTCTATCTTTTAAAAGCCTTGAGTATATATCATAACTTCTTTCGCCTCTGCTTGTTTTTTCAACTACATAGGGTATATATAAACTCATTATTTTTCACTTTCTTTTTCAGTTTTATTTTTATCATTTTTTTTAAAAATATCAGCAAAAAGTTTTTCTTCGATTAAAGACATTTTAATAGCAGGTAATGCACCTTGTTTTTTGTAATTATCCAAATGTTCTTGCGGCTTAAAGCCATATCTATAAGCTTCAAAATAAATCGCTTGGATTAATTCTTGATCGCTTACCGTAACATTTCTAAGTTTTGCTAGCTCATCTATAATGAAAGTTAATTTTACACTTTTTTGTGCATCTTCTTTAAAACTTTTTCTTTTTTCTTTATATTTAGTTTCATCTTTAAATTCTTTTAATTCTTCCTCGCTAAGATTTCTTAAAGAATTTCTAAATTGCATATCTGTTTCTTGTTCTACTATATTTCTTGGTAAAACAAAATCAAACTTAGCTACCAAAGCTTCTGCAAATTGATTTTTTAATTCATCATTAATAAGTTTAAAGATTTTTTCATTTTTTAACTGCTCTTTGATTTTAGCATCTAATTTTTCAACACTTGGTTCTTTTTCATCAGGAATTAGGTTTTTCAAAAGTTCTTCGTTTAATTCAGGCATTTTAAGTTCTTGAATTTCATGAATTTTTACTTTAAATACCGCATCTTTTCCTGCTAAATGTGCTGCACCATATTCTTTTGGAAAAGTCACGTTAATATCTTTTTCTTCACCTGCTTTTAAACCAACCATACCTTCTTCAAATCCTGGTATAAATTGTTTTGAGCCAATTTCTAAAACATAATTTTGCGCTTTCCCGCCATCAAAAGCTTTACCATCCACAAAGCCTTCAAAGTCAAATTTAGCAAAATCACCTTCTTTTAATGCTCTTACCTCTTTGATTGCTTCAGGAGTAGCAAATCTTTTTAACAATTCTTCTTTTTTTGCATCAATTTCTTTTTGAGTTACTTTTGGTGTATTATAAGTTGGAACTAAAGCCTCATAACCATCTAATTTTACTTCCGGTCTAAAAGATAATACCATTTGAGCTTCAATATCACCATCTTTTCTATCAAATTTTTCAAAATACGGCTCGCCTACTAAATCTTTTGCTTCTTTTTTGATCTCTTTTAATACATTATCTACAGCATTTCTTAAAAGATCTTGCTCCGCATCTCTTGTAAGCTCTTTTTCATATCTTTTAAGTATAGCAGCCACAGGAACTTTTCCCGCTCTAAAGCCATCCATTTTCATAGTTTTAGATGCTTTTTTAGCTAATTTTTCCACTTCTGCTTTAATAGCTCCTTGAGCAATTTTCACAGTAGCATTTGCATTTGCAAAATCAATTAGTTTTGCTGTAACTTCCATAATATTTTCCCTTTTTTAATAAAATTTTTCGATAATATACCAAAATTTTCCTTATCGCTTTATATAAAAATAAAAATATGTTAAAATTTTAATTTTTGATGGAGAAAAAATGCAAGAAAAGTTTGAACAATCAGTAAAAAATATGTTAGAAATTATCGGAGAAAATCCTCAAAGAGAAGGACTTTTAAAAACTCCTACTAGGGTTTTTAAAGCTTTTGAATTTTTCAGTAGTGGTTATAAACAAGATCCAAAACAAATACTAAATGATGCTTTATTTGAAAGCTCAAATAACGAAATGGTTTTAGTAAGAGATATTGAATTTTATAGTCTTTGCGAACATCATCTTTTACCGTTTTTTGGGCGCGTACATGTTGCGTATATACCAAATAAAAAAGTCATAGGACTTAGTAAAATTCCACGTCTTGTAGAAGTTTTTGCAAGACGCTTGCAAATTCAAGAACAACTCACAGAGCAAATCGCAGAAGCACTAATGGAGCATGTAGGCGCCAAAGGCGTTGGGGTGGTTATTGAGGCAAGACATATGTGTGTTGAAATGCGCGGGGTACAAAAAGCAAATTCAACCACTAGTACTTCAGCCTTAAGAGGTAGTTTTTTAAAAAGTGAAAAAACTCGAAAAGAATTTTTCACCCTCATCAACTCAGCAAAACAGGTTAGATTTTAATGGGTTTAGAAAAACTTCGCAGCAAAATCACATCACAAAGCCTAGCTAGTGTGTTTGGGCAAATCACCAAAATTTCAAGCACTAGCATAGAAATAAATGGCTTAAAAACTAGTATAGGCGATATTATTAAGATTGTTTCTAGCGAGGATGAAAGTAAAGAAGCAATGGCCATGGTAGTAGAAGTAGATGAAAATTTAAGCTATTTAAGTCCTTTTAGTTTTGTGGAAGGATTTAAAATAGGTGATCGTGCGTTCATTAATGATGCGGGTATGCAAATAGGCGTAAGTGATGGACTTTTAGGAAGAGTGGTAGATCCTTTTATGCGACCAAAAGACGGCAAAGGACCTATTGAGGCAAGCAAATTTATGCCTATTATGCGTGCGCCTATTGATGCGATGAAGCGAGGTTTGATAGAGGAAGTTTTTCCAGTAGGTGTTAAAACAATAGATGCACTTTTAACTTGTGGGGTAGGACAAAAGCTTGGGATTTTTGCAGGAAGTGGAGTTGGTAAATCAACCTTAATGGGCATGATAGTAAAAAATTCCAAAGCTCCTATTAAAATCATAGCTTTAATAGGAGAGCGTGGTAGGGAAATTCCTGAATTTATACAAAAAAATCTTGGTGGTAAACTTGATGATACTGTCATCATCGTTGCAACAAGTGATGATAGCGCGCTAATGAGAAAATACGGAGCATTTTGCGCTATGAGTGTGGCTGAGTATTTTAAAGAACAAGGTAAAGATGTGCTTTTTATAATGGATAGCGTAACGCGCTTTGCTATGGCTCAAAGAGAAATAGGACTTGCTTTAGGTGAACCTCCAACTACAAAAGGGTATCCACCTAGTGTTTTAAGTCTTTTGCCTCAACTAATGGAACGAGCAGGTAAGGAAGAAGGTAAAGGAACTATAACAGCTTTTTTTACAGTGCTTGTAGATGGTGATGATATGAGCGATCCAATCGCTGACCAAAGTAGATCTATCTTAGATGGACACATAGTACTTAGTCGTGAACTTACTGATTTTGGAATTTATCCACCCATAAATATACAAAATTCAGCCTCAAGGGTAATGGGAGATATTATCAGCAACGAACACAAGCTAGCTGCTAGAAAATTCAAACGTTTAAATTCTTTACTAAAAGAAAATGAAGTATTACTGCGTATTGGCGCGTATCAAAAAGGAAGTGATAAAGAACTAGATCAAGCTATCACCAAAAAAGACTTTATGCAACAATTTTTAAGTCAAAACCCCGAAGAAAGCTTTGAATTTGATGATACGATTAATATGCTTAAGATGATCGATATGCAATAATTGGAATGATTTTTGCTTTTATTTCGACAAAAAGTCATGAAAAAAGGATGGATCATGTCAAATTTAGCATTTTTAGATCATCAACAAAATTTAGGTTTAAAATATACTGATATTTGTCAAAATATTTTTGAAAGAGAAATCTTTACACATATGTATTTAGAATTTATCAGTTTTATTTTATTAGAAGATAAAGCTAAGCTAAAATACTTAAAAATCATCAATTCAAAAGAAGAATTTATCGTCGAATTTAAAATCAATAATCAAAAAAAATCTTTTGTTATCAACAATAAAAAAAGCTTAAATGAAGAATTCAGCGCAAAGAGAATGACTCAAGAAGAATATGAGAGAGAAATTGCTAGAATTTATCAGATTGAAAGATATTTAAAAATACAAAACAATCTTCAAATTTTTTCTAATGAAATCAGCACCACAATGAAAAATCTTTTTAAAGACATGAATGAATTTAAAAGCTACATTGATATGCTTGAAACAAAAGAAAACACCCACAATCACTACTTATCAAAAATTTATAATATAGCTTAATATTAATCAAACTTTGCCGATAATAGTACTAATCCAAACAAAAGGAGTATGTTATGGGCGAAGTTACCAATTCTCAAGCAGGTTTAATGCTTAACATTGCAACCACTATGATGAAAAAAACCATAGAGGTTAATGAAAATGCGGTAATGCAAGTATTAGAAGGCGTAAATGCAAACCCTGCTCCAACTACTACTCCTACTGCTAGTTCAGGATTGCTTGACATTTACGCTTAATTTTTCTCTTCGATTCAAAAATTTTGGCATAGCTTTTGCTTTTTTAAAGCTAAGCAATATTTTTGAAGAGAAGAGTTATGTTTGTAAATTCTAATGTCAACCCGTATCAGAATTTTGCAAATTATCCATTTGCAAAAACTGAACACATTGAACAAAAAAAAGAAAACACTAATGTCAAAAACGATCTTCATGAGATCAAAAGTCCTAATTTAGATTATAAAACTACTTATGCAAGTGAGTTTGGATTTAGAATCGATGAGCAAGGTTTTTTTGAAAAAGATCTTAACAAAACAGCAGCAATACCACTTGATTATGATATTAATATAAAAAGCATAAGAGAAATTTCAAAGCAACTTATCAAGCTAGATGAAAACCTAAACTACAACAAAATAGATCTACCAAGGCTTTTAAACACATATCATAATACACTTAAAACCATCAACACTGAATTTCAAAATAACAACAATGATTTTTTAAACAAAAGTCAGATTTTAGATTTACACCAAGGCTATAGCTATACTTATGAAGGAAAAATTTTAAAAGTTTATGAAAGCGCAAAAAGTTTACAAGGTGCAAAAGAAGCTAATAAAAATCTCAACACCCTTATGCTAGATAACAAAATAGGTGATTTTGCATTTAATGCGAGTATCGAAAACACAGCTAGCAACCCTATCATCAAGCCTTATTTAAACAAACAAGGGCAAGTTTCAAAAAGTGGTTTACTGCTTAATTATATTTATCATGATTTAAAAGAACAAAACCATCAAAAGGCTAATTTCTTTTTATCGCCCATTGAATTAGATATGTCTTCAAATGTCAAATTTCAAAAGCTCATGAGAGGTGAATTAAGTGTGCAGGATTTTCTAAATGAAAGCAACAAGGAAAAAATGAGTTTTGATTTATACTTACACATTAACGGGGTGAATAAAAACAACACTTCAGAAGATAAACTTTCAGTTTTCTTCCAACAATACATCAACTACCAACACAGCATCAATATGCAAGAATTTGCCAATTCAAGCTCTATTTATAGTCTTTATAGTGAACAAACTAGCAAAGAATTAGAGGCTTTAAAAGAAGAATTTAACCAAAATGACTCTCATATTGATCTTGAAAAAATCAATACCCAAAAAGAAAATTTAGACACACAATTTTTAGAAAATCGCAAAAGACAAGCTAGTATTAACAAAATTTTACACTCTTACTTGAATGCAATGGCTTAACTTGTGCTAAAATAATAACAAAATTTTTGCACAAGTTAAAAACACAAACGATTTAATGTTAAATTTAATATTTTAGTGTATATTAACAAAAAAGATAAAAATTATCCTAATTAAAGGAGACTGATTTGAAAGTATATTTAGACAACAACGCAACAACGCAACTTGCACCAGAAGCTTATGAACTTATGAAGCCTTTTTTAAGCGAGCATTATGGCAATCCAAATAGCTTACATCAATGGGGTAGCGCAACCCACCCTGCGCTTAAAGAAGCTATGGACAAGCTTTATGCGGGACTTGGTGCAAGTGATTTAGATGATATCATTATCACTTCCTGTGCTACTGAAAGTATCAACTGGGTATTAAAAGGTGTGTATTTTGATAGAATTTTAAATAGCGACAGAAATGAAGTGATTATTTCTAGCGTAGAACACCCTGCAGTAGCAGCTAGTGCTATGTTTTTAAAATCTTTAGGAGTAAAAGTTATAGAACTAGGAGTAGATCATGAAGGTGTTTCTAGTGCAAAAGATCTAAAAGAGGCTATTTCTGATAAAACTGCATTAGTTAGCATTATGTGGGCTAATAATGAAACTGGAATGATCTTCCCTATAGAAGAAATGGCTCAAATAGCACATGAACATGGGGCGTTATTTCACACTGATGCAACCCAAGCTGTTGGGAAAATTAAAGTCAATTTCGCAAAATCTGGAGTTGACTTTGCTTCTTTTTCAGCACACAAATTCCATGGACCAAAAGGTGTAGGTGGACTTTACATTAGAAAAGATATAGAACTAACCCCGCTATTGCATGGTGGTGAGCATATGGGTGGTAGAAGAAGTGGCACTTTGAATGTGCCATATATTATAGCTATGGCAGAAGCTTTAAGAATTGCAAACACTATGCTTGATTTTGAAAACTCACATATTAGAAAATTAAGAGATAAATTAGAAGATCTTATCTTAGCTATGCCTGATACAAGTGTGATAGGAGATCGATCAAGAAGAGTTCCTAATACCATCTTAGCAAGTATCAAAGGTGTAGAAGGTGAAGCTATGCTTTGGGATTTAAATAAAAATGATATAGCGGCAAGTACTGGTTCAGCCTGTGCGAGTGAAGCGCTAGAAAGCAACCCTATCATGGAAGCAATTGGTGCTGAAAATGATTTAGCGCACACCGCTTTAAGACTTTCTTTGTCAAGATTTAACACAGAAGATGAAATTGATTATGCAGCAGAGCAAATAAAAAAAGCAACGCAAAGACTTAGAGCAATTTCAAGTACTTATGCATATAAGCCTGAAAATAATTAAAGGATAAAAAATGGCAAAAAATAATTTAATTGGCGGATCAATTTGGGATGAATACTCTCAAAAAGTACAAGATAGAATGAACAACCCTCAACACATGGGAGAGTTCACACAAGAAGATGCAGAAAAAGCAAATGCAAAACTTATTGTTGCAGACTTTGGTGCAGAAAGCTGTGGTGATGCGGTTAGATTATACTGGTTAGTAGATGAAAAAACCGATAAAATCATCGATGCTAAATTTAAAAGTTTTGGCTGTGGAACAGCAATAGCAAGTAGTGATACTATGGTTGATCTTTGTATAGGTAAAACTGTAGATGAAGCTGTAAAAATTACCAATTTAGATGTTGAATTTGCAATGAGAGATAACCCAGAAACTCCTGCAGTTCCACCTCAAAAAATGCATTGTTCTGTTATGGCTTATGATGTTATCAAACAAGCAGCAGCACGCTATAAAGGGGTAAACCCTGAAGATTTTGAAGATCAAATCATTGTTTGTGAGTGCGCTAGAGTTAGCCTTGGAACAATCAAAGAAGTAATTAGACTAAATGATCTACACACTGTGGAAGAAATCACTCAATTTACCAAAGCAGGTGCTTTTTGTAAATCATGTGTAAAAGCAGGTGGGCACGAGGAAAAAGATTATTATCTTGTTGATATTTTGGCTGAAACTAGAGCTGAAATGGAAAGAGCAAAACTAAAAGATCAAAGTAAAACCGATATGGCTTTTGATGACATGACCATGGTAAAACAACTAAAAGCCGTAGAAGCGGTGCTAGATAGCGATGTACGCCCAATGCTACATGGAGATGGCGGAGATTTAGAAGTAATCGATATCCAAAAAAGTGACAGTAAAAATATAGATATTTACATACGCTACCTTGGTGCTTGCAGTGGCTGTTCAAGTGGAAGTGGTGCAACTTTATACGCTATAGAAAACATCTTGCAAGAAGAACTAAGTCCAAATATACGCGTTATACCAGTTTAAGCAGTTTTTTCTGCTTAAACTTTTTGATTTAAAGCCTTTTTATGTTAAAATATTATTTTATTAATTTTTAAAAAGGCTATTTATGCAAAGACTTCAAACCTTTGTTCAAAGCGAAACTTTTCCAGGTGTTTTGCTGATATTCTTTACCGTACTTGCACTCATTTTACAAAACAGTTCTTTAACAGATCAATACACTAACTTTTTAAATATACCTTTTGGTTTTCAAGCAGGAAGTTTAGAAATTTTCAAACCTTTGCTTTTATGGATTAATGATGGCTTGATTGCAATATTTTTCTTTGCAATTGGACTTGAGTTAAAATACGAAGTAACCAAAGGTCAACTCAATAGTGTTAAAGCTATGTCCTTGCCTGTATTTGCAGCACTTGGTGGTATGATTGTCCCTGCATTGATTTTTGCATTTTTTAACTATAAAGATCCTTTTGCACTACAAGGCTGGGCTATACCCACTGCAACTGATGTTGCTTTTGCTGTGGGAATTTTAATGCTTTTGGGCAAGCAAGTACCCACCTCTTTAAAACTATTTTTACTTTCTTTGGCAATTTTTGATGACTTAGGTGCGATTATTGTGATTGCATTGTTTTACACAAGTGAACTTTCAGTATTTGCGATGATTGCTGCTTTGGTTTGTATTTTGGCGCTTTACTTGCTCAACCATTTTCATATCACTAAAAAATCTTTTTATATTATCATTGCTATTATTTTTTGGATTAGTATGCTAAAAAGCGGAGTGCATGCAACCTTAGCAGGAGTAATCACTGCTTTATTTATACCATTTGAAACCAAAAGCGGAAAATCTTTTCTAAAAGAAATCGAACACGATCTAGCTCCTTGGGTGAGTTATTTTATCTTGCCTATTTTTGCTTTTGCAAATGCAGGGGTGGATTTAAAAGACATGGATCCAAGCTTTATGTTTTCATCAGTAAGCCTAGGGATTATTCTAGGTTTATTCTTAGGAAAGCAAATTGGTGTGTTTTTATTTTCCTATATTAGTATCAAGTTAGGTTTGGCAAAATTGCCACAAAATGTTAACTTTAAACAACTCTATGGCGTTTGTATTCTCACTGGTATAGGTTTTACCATGAGCTTTTTTATCGATGGCTTAGCTTATCAAAATAGTGATATTTTTGCATATTCTGACAAGTTAGCCATTTTAGTTGCGTCACTACTAAGTGCTGCAGTTGGATATGTTTATCTCAAGCTCATATATAGCCTTAAAAAATGAAACTTAAAAGCTTCCAAAACTTTTTATCGCTTGAAATTTTAGGAGGATTGTTGCTTTTAGTCGCAACCATCCTCGCGCTTTTACTTAAAAATAACCCTTATGGGGAGCATTATATGCATTTTTTAAGTGTAGAAATGGGATTGAAATTGGAGCTTGGGAGCTTTTTAAACCTTCGCTTTTATGGATTAATGATGGCTTGATTGTGATTTTTTTCTTTGCAATTGGACTTGAGTTAAAGAAAGAATTTGTCCAAGGAGAATTTAAAACTCTTAGCAATATTACCTTGCCTTTAATGGCTGCTATAGGTGACATAGTCGCACCTGCGTTAATTTTTTGTGCTGTAAATTTTAACGATGCATATGTTTTAAAAGGCTGGGCTATGCCCACTACGACCGATACTGCATTTGCTCTAGTAATTCTTGCCATGCTAAAACAACACACACCGAATTCACTCAAAGTTTTTCTAGTATCTTTGGCTATTTTTGATGATGTGGGGGCTATTTTAATTATAGCTATTTTTTTATACTAACGAACTTTCAACTCTAGCTTTTTTGTTGTATTTTGTTGTATCATAGGATTATTTTTACTTAATCACTTAGATAATGAAAGAAAATCTTTCTACTACATACTTGGTACTTTACTGTGTTTAGTGTTTTAAAAAGTGGCGTGCATGCAACCTTAACAGGTATTATCACTGCTTTATTTATCTCGGTTTTTACAAAAAAATAATCATGCATTGCTAGAAATCGAACATGGTTTAAAATTTTGGATTGCTTTTGTAATACTACCGCTCTTTGCTTTTGCAAATACAGGGGTAGATCTTTCAAAAATTGAAACACATATGCTATTTAGCAGCTTAAGTGTAGGTATTTTCCTAGGCTTGTTTATCGGGAAACAACTAGGTGTGTTTGATTTTGCCTATATGGCCATTAAATTTAAACTTGTAAAATTTACCCAAAGATACCAATTTTAAACAACTCTATAGCGTTTGCATACTCATTGGTATAGGTTTTACTGTGAACTTTTTTATCGATGCACTTACTTATGAAGTCAGTGGTATATTTAATTTTGTAGATAACTTTGCTATTTTGCCAGCTTCCTTAGCTTCGGATATTTTTGGGTATTTTTACCTACGATTTGTTCGTTGATTAAGTTTTTTTTAAAAAAAATAAGATATAATTTGACTTCCTATATTAATTTTGAAAGGCCCATTCGTCTAGCGGTTAGGACATCGCCCTTTCACGGCGGTAACACGAGTTCGAGTCTCGTATGGGTCACCACTCTTTTAATTTATAAATATAAAAACTACAAATGGCAATTTCCTTAACTAAACTTGATTTATAATCAATACATCAAATAAATATTCTAAAAGTAAAAATATAAATAAATTTTACCTGCTAGCAGAGCTTATAAGATTTTATGAAAAATATGATGAATTTTATTGAAGATATTACGGGTAATGAAATTTATCCTTTAAAAGTTTATAAGATAGAATTTTAACCTTCTTTATTTTCCCCATCTTTAAAAGAAAATATAGGCAAACTTAAACCATAATATATCGCTAAAAGTCTTGCTATGGTTCCTACAATCAATGAAGCAAGAATGACCCACAACTCATCTACGCCAAAAATATACAATATATAATACAAAGCCCCTGTTAATATAGCCACACCGGCATAAATTTCTTTTTGAAATACAAGTGGTATCCTAGCACATAATATATCTCTTAATATCCCACCAAATACACCCGTAATCACAGCTGAGCTCACAGCCACTATAAAACTATACCCCATTTCTATTGCAATTTGCGCGCCTAAAACGCTAAAAACAACCAAACCTATGGCATCTAAAATCAAAAAAAGTTTTTCAAGTTTTATGACATATTTAGCAATTTTTGTTGTAATCATAGCTGTAACGCAAATTAAAATCACATATTCAGGAGTTTTAATCCAGGTTAGTGGATGATGATCAAGTAAAATATCTCTAATTGAACCTCCACCAATTGCGGTTACTAAAGCTATAAATATTACTCCGAAAAGATCCATTTTATGCCGTCCTGCAGCAATGGCTCCTGTCATAGCATCAACAGTAATTCCGATAATATAAAGTATAGTTAAAAGCATAATGAGTTTAAAAAACCCTTGTTTGAACAAGGGTTAGTTTTTACTTACAATATTAATGATGTTTTGAGCTACTTTTTTAGCAATAGGCTCAACAAATTCAGCAGGAGAAGTAAATCCTACACAAGAGCAATTAATCTCACCTAAAACATATTTATCTTTACCATTTTCATCTGTATCTAAGATAAAATCAGCAGTCCAAATCAAAGGTATATCATAATTTCCAAGTTTTGAACGAATTTCTGGCAAAGTAGCTAAAAACCAATCAACCAATTTTTGCCAATCTTTTGGCTCATCATATCTATATTTTGCACCTGAAAAAAGTGTCGCAGAGAATGCATCAGCACCTTCTGCTGGCTTTTTATGTACTACATAAATTGGAGTGTGATAAAGCATTAAAATTCTAATCTCACCTTCTTTAATACGAGGCAAAAAAGTCATATCTACAAGCATTCCATTATCACCAATGATGTATTGCTCGCAAAAATCCATAAACTCACCAAGTTCTCTTTCTTCTGTGTGATTATCTTTTGCTTCAGTACATTTGATTTTTGCATTTAATGGCACACTCACAGCTCCTGCTGGTAGCTCATCTATCAATCTCACACGCCAAATTCCCTCACCTGTTGAGCCACGGTTTTGTTTTAAAACTCTCTCGCCTTTTGCTAAAGTTTTTGGAAAACTTTCTTTAAAAGTTTTTGTATCATAATACGCATAAGTATCCTCAGGCACTAAAGAAGTTTTGTTAAGCTTAGTTAATGCATCTTTAGCACCATATCCTATCATAGCATCAGGATGAGGCATACCTATAACACCATTTGTACAAAGTTTTCTTAGCATATCAAAATATTCATTTTCTTCTTTTAAATTTCCTGGGTTGATTCTAGATACATAAGCATCAGCATTGTTTTTTACATATTCATAAATTTCATCTTTTTTATCTACTTCAAAAAAGATTACCTCAGCATTCCAGCCTTGCTCTTTTAAAGCATTTACCATAGGCATAGTGTCTTTTCTATGACCATCTTCACCTTTATCGCTACCACCTCTAACTTCAAAAAACACAATATTTTTTTTCATATTTCTCCCTTTTTTTAAAGATATTTTATCATCATATCTAAATAAGTATTAAATTTTTATTTATTTTTTCCATAAACGCGTTGTAAATTTTGCAAATTTGAGCTTACATTTAAAAGCAAAGCATCAGCCATGCATATAGCTACCATAGCATTTACTACAACACTACCTCTTATACCCACACAAGGATCATGCCTGCCTTTTAGCTCGTGTATAATATTTTCTCCTTGAGTATTTTGCGTTTGTTGGGGTAAAAATATAGAAGGGGTTGGTTTAAAATAAGTTTTTATATCAACAAAATCTCCATTAGAAATTCCACCTAATATCCCACCACTATGATTGCTTAAAAACACCCCATCTTTTAACTCATCATTATTTTGACTTCCATACATATAGCTACTTTGAATACCACTTCCTATTTCTATAGCTTTAACAGCATTTACTCCCATAATCGCATGAGCAAGTTTAGAATCAAGCTTATCATACAAAGGCTCACCTAAACCTTTAATAGGATTTTTTACTCTAGTAAAAACTCTAGCACCTATACTATTTTTAGCCTTTTTAGCCTTTAAAATTTCATCCTTAAAACTTTGTTCTAAATTTTTATCTAAAGCATAAACTTCACTATTTTTAGCATAATCAAAATCAAACTCATCATTGTTAAGTTTGCTATCAATGTTTCCTACTCCAAAAACTCCGCTCATTATCTCTATATCAAATTCTTTTAAAAGCATTTGTGCCACAGTTCCTGCTGCTACTCTTGCTATACCTTCTCTAGCACTAGCTCTTCCACCACCTCTATAATCTCTAATGCCATATTTGTGATAATAAGTAAAATCAGCATGCGCGGGACGAAATACATCTTTTTCATAATCTTTTGAGCGTGTATTTTCATTATATACCAAAACACTTATAGGAGCCCCTGTTGTATAACCCTCAAAAACCCCGCTTAAAACTTGAGCCTTATCTTCTTCTTTTCTAGGAGTACTAAATTTATTTTGACCTGGTTTTCTTTTATCTAGCATTTCTTGCAAAAAATCAAAATCAAACTTCACTCCTGCTGGCATACCATCTATTACACAACCTATAGCTTGACCATGAGATTCGCCAAAGCTTGTAAATTTAAATCTTTTTCCAAAGCTATTCATAGTTTTCCTAATTTCTCAAGTGCGATTTTAGCACATTGTTGTTGAGCTTCTTTTTTACTACCTGCTGTAGATCTTGCTACTTCTATGCCTTGAATTTTTACTACAATTTCAAATTGCTTTTTATGATCAGGCCCAAAAGCTTTCACCACTACATACTCAGGAGTTCCCGCCATATTTGCCTGCGTGATTTCTTGCAATTTCGTCTTATAGTCTTTAAATAAACTTTGCGTGTCAATATGTGGATAAACTTCATTAAGCAAATTTAATGCTATATTTTTAGTTTTCTCAAAACCTATTTCTAAATACAAAGCACCCATCAATGCCTCAAAAGCATCAGAAAGTATAGAAGGTTTATTGCGTCCATCATTATTTTCTTCTGCAATAGACATAAAAATACATGCTCCAAGATCAAGTTTTTGTGCTAAGGTTGCAAAAGATTTTTCATTCACCAAAGCTGCCCTAAGCTTAGAAAGGTTTCCTTCTGAGTCTTTTTGAAATTTAAAAAACAAAAACTCCCCTACTACTAAATCCATCACAGCATCACCTAAAAACTCTAATCTTTCATTATTATAAGGCTTTTTGTAACTTTTATGCGTCAAAGCTTCGATGAGCAATTGCTCATTTTCAAAATAATAATTTAATCTTTCTTGGAGTTTTTTAAGCATTTATTGACCTTTCTTCTTGGAGTTTTAAAGCCGCATTTCTTGCTAATTCATCACAACGTTCGTTTAACTCATGACCATTGTGCGCCTTGATCCAAAAAGCAGTTATTTTATGATCTTTGGCTACATTTAAATACTCTTTCCAAAGATCAATATTTTTTTTACCTTTAAAGTCTTTTTTTAACCAACCTTCAAGCCATTCATTAATACTTTGCACCATTAAATTTGAATCAGTATAAAGCTTAATCTCACAAGGTTCTTTCAAAGCCTTTAAAGCCTCGATAATAGCCATTAATTCCATACGATTATTTGTTGTATTCTCACAAGCCCCGCTTTGTTCTTTTTGATGATTTTTATAAGTTAAAACATAAGCCCACCCTCCAAAACCAGGGTTGTTTAAACAAGAACCATCAGTATAAATTTCAATACTTTTCAAGCTTTTACCTCATAATAAATCTCACATGTGCCAAATTCATAACAAAATGGACAATGGTAAAAAAACAAAGGACTTTGATTTTTACAATTATTGCACACATAAGTAAAACTAAGATTTACACTTAGCTTATTATCGTTTAAAATTTTTAAAATTTTTAATTTATGATTTTTGATAGAAATAGCTTTGGTGCTTAAATTTTTTGCATAAAAAAACTCATGGTATTTTTCATCTTCAAGATTAAGCGGACTTTTGCACTCATTAAGCAAATCAATGACATTTTCAAACTGAGGCATTTGAGTAAGTTTATCTTTATAATACAAAAAGCAAAGTCTTAAAATATACTCATTATCCTTGCTCAAAGCTAAAATTTCTTTTAGTTTTTGTTCTTGCTTTTTAGAGCTTGCTTGAATTTTTAAAGCCTTAACTAATGCTTTTTCTGCATATATATTTTCTCCTAGCTCAAACAAACACTCCAATACATCTAAAACTTTATCGTAATCTTTAAGTTTAAAATATACAATTTTTAAAAGTTTCAAGCTTTCTTTATTGCGTGCTTTAATTTTTAAGGCATTCAACAAAGCTTCCACGCTACGCTCTAAAAATCCCGCCTTGAGATAAACCTGTGCTAACGAAAAAAATATAAATTCTTTCTGACTTGCTTCGCTTGATTTTTGTAAAGCAATGAGATAAATTCCCACCGCTTTTTCAAATTCGCCACTTTTGGTAAAAATTTGTGCTAAAAAATTTAAATTTTCTATGCTTAGATTAGCGTTTTTTAAAATTTGCTGATGGGTAGAGTTGATTTCAAATTTTTTAACAAAACGATCAAGCTTGCTTTTTTGATCTTTATTTGCAAAAAAACTCCATATATAGTGCGAACTAGCAACAACAAAAATCAATACAGTTAGCACAATAAGACCAAATAAAGGATCGCGGTATTCTACAAAGAAAAAATCCATAATCTTACAACTTTAACTTTCAAATTTATAACAATTATAGCTAAATGCTTATATAATTTTCTTTAAGGTTTAAAGATGATAGAACAAGCAAGTATAGAACAACTTTTACAAAAAACAGATATAGTTGATATTATAGCTCATTATGTTGAAGTGAAAAAACAAGGCTCTAGCTATGTGTGCGTTTGTCCTTTTCATGATGATAAAAATCCTAGTATGCACATCAACTCTGTGAAAGGATTTTATCACTGTTTTGCATGCAAAGCAGGAGGTAATGTTTTTAAATTTGTAATGGACTATGAAAAATTAAACTTTGTAGAAGCAGTGGAAAAAGTTGCCTCTTGGAGTAATTTCTCACTAACTTACACCTCGCAAAAACAAGACAATAAAAAATCTATCATTCATATATTACCCACTCTTAATGCCTTTTATAAGCAAAATTTATCAAAAAACAAAGAAGCCCTTGCTTATCTTTATAAAAGAGGTTTGAATGATGAGGATATTAGAGCTTTTGAACTAGGTTTTGCGCCAAGTTCTAATGAGACACTAAGACTATTACAAAATGAGCAAATTACCCAAGAGGAAGCTTTAGAAGTAGGCGCGATAAAACAAAATGATAATGGGGTTTATGCAAGCTTTATCAACCGCATTACTTTTAGCATTTATGATCATAAAAATTTACTCATAGGTTTTGGCGGTAGAACTCTAGATGAAGCTAATATGGCAAAATACGTCAACTCACCTCAAAGCAAACTCTTTGACAAATCACGTGTTTTTTACGCACTTAATTTAGCAAAAGATGCGATTTACAAACAAAAAGAAATGATAATATGCGAAGGCTATATGGATGCCATAGCATTTCACAAGGCAGGTTTTAAAAATGCTGTAGCGGTTTTAGGAACTGCTTTAGGAGAACATCATATACCTTTAATCAAACGATTTGAAGCAAGAGTGATTTTATGTTTTGATAATGACAACGCAGGACTAAATGCTGCGGTACGTTCAGCGCATTTGCTAAGTTTGGCAAAAATTGATGGAAAAGTAGTTTTAATAGAAGGCGGAAAGGATCCTGCTGAACTAGTCGCTACCCATCAAGAAAAACTACTTTTTAATATCTTAGAAAAAGGTTTGGAGTTAGGAGAATTCTACATAAGAAGTTTGATTTCAGGGTTTGATCTAAACTCTGCACTGAGTAAGCAAAAAGCTTTAGAAGAAGTACAAAAATACACTTTTAATCTTGAGCCTTTAATAGCTAATTCTTATACTACTTTAGTGGCAAATCTTTTGGGCGTAAATATCACAGATATTAAACTTTCTAAAAATACAAGAAAAAATTTTACCCTATCAACCCCAGCTAGACAGAATAAAATCAACAATATAAGCGAGTTAGAGCTTTTAAAATTTTTATATGAAAATAATGGAACCATAGGGCTTTTTAAACTTTTAAGTACAAAAGAATATTTTTTACATCAAGATATTACTAAAGCTATTTTAGAGCAAAAAAACTTTGAAGATCCTAACATAAGAGAGCTTTATGAATTTGAAAATATTAAAAACTTAAGCAATTTAGAAGAATTTTTATATGCTATTTGCAAGATCAACCTTGCATATTTTAATAAACTAAAAAGTTTAAATTTAAAACAAGCTTTTAAAAAACAGATTTACAATTTACTCAATCAAAATTTAGAAAAAATCAAAAAAAGCTATCAAAATGATGAAGTTTTTTTAAACCATTTGATAGAAGTTTTAAAATGTGTGCATTTTTTAGATGATGAGGACAGTTTGGAATTATTTTTAAATAGACTACAAAAAAATATCAAAGATAAAAAAGCAATTCATTATAACTTTGAAGAAGAAGTTTTTTAAACAAAAACTTGCGCAAAAATTAAAAAATATTCATTACAATATGCCAAAAATTTAGAAAGGAAAAAATGAAAGCATTAGCACTTTTTAGTGGTGGGCTTGATTCTATGCTTGCTATAAAACTCATAAGTTCTCAAGGTATAGAAGTAAAAGCTTTAAATATCAATATAGGCTTTGGTGGTACAAGTGATAAAAGCGAACTCATGGCGAAACGCGCTGCTATGGCAGGAGCTAGTTTTGAGATGATAGATATGAGAAATGCGTATCTACAAGAAGTTTTATTTAACCCTCAATATGGATATGGAAAGCATTTTAACCCTTGTATAGATTGTCATGCTTTTATGTTTAAAACTGCTCTTTCTATGTTAAAAGATGAAAATGCAAGTTTTATCATCACAGGAGAAGTGATTGGCCAACGCCCAATGAGCCAAAGAAATGATGCTATGGCAAAGGTTAAAAAACTAGCACTTGATGAAGAAGATTTGATCTTGCGTCCAATGTGTGCTAAAAATTTACCTTTAACTAAACCTGAGCGCGAGGGTTGGGTTGATAGAGAAAAGTTAGAAAACATAAGTGGAAGAAGTAGAAAAAAACAACTTGAACTAGCTGCCAAATTTGGTTTTGAAGATTTTGAAAGTCCAGGTGGTGGTTGTTTGCTTACGCTTGAGAGTTTTTCAAATAAAATCAAAGATTTCATTCAATTTGATAAAAATATGCAAGTTAATGATGCTCAACTTTTAAAATACGGACGCCACTTAAGACTTCCAAATGGCTCTAAAATGATAGTGGGTAGAAATGAGTTAGAAAATCAATTTTTAAAAGAGCTTAAAACTGAAAAATATGAAGAATTAAAGTTATTTGATTTAGTCGGTGCTTATTCTTTAGTAGATGAAAACATTCATTCACAAGATCTTGAACTTGCTCTAAGTGTAGCACTAACTTATGCTAAAACTCAAAATAATACAAAATACAAAATAGGCTTTAAAGATAAAATTTTCCAAAGTATGGCTTTTGAAGATAAAAATAAAATTCAAGCATATTTTATAAATTAAACTACCCTTCAAAGGGTAGTTTTTTAGAATTTCTTTCCTCTAACCTCTGCTACAATATCAGCTGACATAGAATCAACTTCATTTGCTACAGAATTAGTCGCATGAGCAATTTGTGAGTTTTCTTTAGTTAAACCATCTATTTCTAAAACAGATTGATTAATTTGTGAAATTCCTAAAGCTTGTTCTTTAATACTTTCACCCATTTCATTAATAGATTGAACCAAGATATTAGTATTTGCTTCAATCTCACCCAAAGACTTTTGAGTTCTTTCTACTAGATTTCTAACTTCATCAGCAACAACAATAAAGCCACGTCCGTGTTCACCTGCACGTGCAGCTTCAATAGCAGCATTTAATGCAAGTAGGTTGATATCTCTAATCACATCGGTTACATCTTTAATATCACTACTTTGTTTAATAACTTCTTCAGTTCTTGCTGTAACCGCATTCATAGATGCGCTCATCTCTTCAACTGCTGCTGCTGCACTTTCTTGTAAAGAATCAGCTTGTTTTTGTGCACCATATTAAGTTTTAAAACTCTTTCTTTAACGCATTAGTCTTAATTTGAAGTATTTTTCTAATCTCTTTACCCTCAGCATTGAGTGATTTTTCTATTTCACCTTCTGCATTTTTAAGTTTATCTGAAAAATCAAAATTTTGAAAACTAGTAAAAACCCTCTATTTCATTTAAGTCTTTACTGATTTTCATTTGTATATCTTCAAGCATTTTATTCAATACTTCTTTAAGCTCTACAAGTTTTGGATTTACCAGATTAGCTTCTATTTTTTGAATAAAATGTCATTTTTCTATATCACAAGATACTTCTAAGATATTTTGCACAGTTATATCATCTTTTTCTAAGCATGTATGAACATATTGAACATTATCATTAATACCATTTTTCCAAGCTCATCATTATATCTAGGTGTTAAAATTTCAACAATTGAAGCTTCATCAATATTTTGTGCATTTTTATTAATATCTGTAATTTTTTAGTTACAAAATCTATATTAGGATGTGTAGCTATAATAGCTCCATTAGATAACAATATTCTTCTATCACCTTCATACACAGTTCTAAAAGAATTGTTAAAATCATTAGCTAGTATTTGCATATCAAATATCATACTCAATATTTTACCATTTTTATCAACAAAAGATAAACTAAATTTTATATCCATTCATAATATGCTTAATATCTCTTAGCGAAGTTATATCGCTATTTACTTTCATTACTTTAATGTCACCTGATCTTAAAACATCCAAATCTTTCATCAAAACTATAAATTCATTATTGTTTGTAAAATATTTATCACCCAATCCCATATTATTGTAAACTAAATCATCTTTTAAATAATAATGTCCATAAGCAATTGTGGGATTTGCATCTATAGTCTCACCAAGAATATTTTCTATTCTTTTTTCAGTTAAAAAAATTTTTGAGCTCCAATAGCAGAAGCAAAAAATGATTTAATAGCAGCCTCAGCAAAATTGGTATAACAAAATATAGATATAATCAATGTTTTTTTCAATTTGTTGAGTTAAAATATTCGTAGATTTTCGTGTAATCAGTAAAGATAACCCCGTTAAATAACAACAATAACAATAACCTTGGCACTAAGTTTCAATTGCTTCCACATTGCAATACTCCTTTAAAAATATTTTCACAATTATAAATAACTATTATTAAAAATTAAAAAAATAATATTTTGCTCAAATAATTATAAGATGGAGGAAAATGAGTTTTTTATAAAATAAATTATGGTAATTTTATTTAATATATATTAAATATTACAAAATCACTAACTCCTCTCTGACTGATTATATTAAGACTATATTTGCCTTTTTTTAAATCTAAAGATAAAAAATCTTCCACACCTTCATGAATCAATTCCTGATTTAAATACCAAAATAATTTTTCTTTTTTTGGGTTAAAAAGTTTTACAATCAATTTTTGTTTTTGCTTGAAATCTTTAGGCAAAACGATGTTTAAATGATTCAATGGATATAAAATTTTAAATTTTTCACTTGTATTTTGAATGGTTTGTTTTTCTTTTGCAAAAAATGATTGTGCATTTGAAGGTAAATTTAAAACGACCTTTTTCTTTGCATGAATAAAGTCCTTATCCAAGGAATTAACTTCTTTTCCATCATATACAAATACTTCTTTTAATAGCGGAGAAACTCTTAACACATTAGCACTTTGAGGATAAAGTACTTCTTTATAACCAAAACCATGCTTATATCGATAAGCTGTTTGATTTTCTATCTTGATCGAAATCAAATCACCAGGTTGATCAAACTCCAAATTCATATCATCAAGCAAAGATAAAAGCTCGAAAAATAACTCACCTGCAACATTCACTCCGTATAAATTTGTATTTGCTTCGCCACTAAAATTACCCACCCAAACACCTAAAGTGTATTTTGGAGATGTTCCTATAGCCCATGCATCCTTTCTACCATAGCTTGTACCAGTTTTCCACGATACAACTATGTTAGAATCATATTGCTTTAACCCTGCTCTATCTAAGCCTTTTAAAACTTGCAAGGTTAAAAAACTTGCACCGCTACTGATTATTTTTTTGCTTTCTTTATGATAAGCATTTTCTTCGTATAAAAGCTCATTAAAACTTCCATAATTTCCAAGCCCCAAATAAAGTTTAAGCATATCCTCCAAGCTAAATTCTTTTGTCCCCAAAATTAAAGAAAGTCCGTATTTTTTAAAATTACCATCATTAAATTTTAAAATATCTTTGAGTTTAAAAAAGAATTTTTCATAACCATACTCTAAAAGCAAATTTACAAAAGGAATATTAAGTGACTTTTGTAAAGATTCTCTTGCGCTAATTAAACCATGGTATTTTTTATTTGCATTTTGCGGTGCAAAATTAGAAAAAAATGTAGGCACATCAAGCAATAAAGAATCAGGCACTATAAACCCCTCGTCTATAGCAAAAGCAAAAAGCAATGGTTTTAAAACAGATCCGACACTACGTTTTGCTATGACTCCATCAATCTGACCAAAATTTTCAAAGTCACAAAAATCATTCGAACCCACATAGGCTAAAATTTTACTGCTTTTAGTATCAGCAAGCAAGATGGCTAAATTTTTTATACCTTTTTGCTGCAGTTTGTATGCATATTCTTTCGCTTTATCTTCAAACCGAATTTGAATGTTTTTATCTATACTCGAAACAACTCTTTCCTTGTTGACTAAAAGTCTTCGGGCTAAATGAGCTGCTATGTTTTTTCTTGGTTTAAAAGTGGGAAGTTTTTCCGCCTTTGCAAGATTTAAGATGTCTTGAGAAAAATACCCCTTTTTAAAAAGTCTATCAAGCAAGGCATTGCGTTTTTTCAAAAGCTTATCTTTATTTTTTTCAAGATTAATCAAACCGGGATTATTTGGAAGCACCGCAAGCAAAGCCGCTTCGCTCCAAGTGAGGTTTTTTAAATCTTTTTCAAAGTAAAATAAACCAGCACTTGCGACACCAATTAGATTTCCACCATAAGGAGCATTATTCAAATAAAATCTTAAAATTTCATCTTTACTATAAAAACTTTCTAAAGCAAAAGCCTTGATAACTTCATTAAATTTATTAAAATATGTACGTTTATTTTGCTCTAAAAGTTTAATAGTCTGCATAGAAATGGTGCTTGCGCCACTTCTTTTGCTTGAAAAAAGATTATTTTTAAATGCTCTTACAAGCGCTAAAAAATCCACCCCATAATGAGAATAAAAGTTTTTATCTTCATATAAAACCACCGCGCTTTTTAGTTTTTGTGGTATAAATTCACTTTCTAGATGCCATTGTTCATTAGGATCTAAAAACACGCTAAGAAGCTCTTTGTTTTTATCCAACAAAACCTTACTATAAGTCCCTTTAAATAAATCCTTGCTATCAAAACTAAAATAAACCAAACCTATATAAAAACACAGGCTTAAAACACATAATGCAAGGCTTATTTTGACTTTCACTGCACCACTTTAACTCTTTTACTCTCACTTAAAGCCTTATATGCATCATCATACATTGCCTCAGCATAAGCCCCGCTTAAAGTATATACACCTGGGGTTATAGCACTTAATTTTACAAAAAACTCTCTAGTTTCATCATGATGTAAAGGAAAGAAATACATAATTTTATCATCTCTTATATCCATAAAGTCATAATAAGAATTTCTTACAAAATCGGGGGTATCTTCGCCCAAAAGATCATGCACGACCTCCCACCCACTTGGTAAAATTTGAGTTAATGCAAAATGAGAAGCACCTGGATAGTTTTTATTAGAAATTTTTAATTTCATATAGAAAATTTGAGAGCTTTTAATCGTATTTTCATCGATTGTATTGCCATTTTCATCATAGAAACTTCTTTCTATATCTATACGCTGTCTAAAAGGTTCAGCAATACCCTTTTTAACGCCTTCTATGCCAAAATGCACATAAGTGTCTTCTTTAGCCTCTATCAAAGCACCACCTTGATTAAATTCAAATTTTGCAAAAGATGAATCAAGCTTTTGATTTTCATGGTTGATTGTTAATTTTGCTTTAATGGTTTTAGAGACATTATCATCAAAACTATTGGCCAAAGCATATAAAGCATAGCCTATGCTTTGAGTGCTAAGCCAAGCATGACCTTCTAAAGTTTTTTTAATATCATCTAACAATGCATCGTTGTTTTTACCATAAATTATTTTATATGCATTTGCGATAATCGCTTCATCTCTTAAAAAAGACCCATAAGTATCAGCATAGCTATCTTTATTATCAGGTTTTGTGCTTAATTGTTGTGCTATATTTAACGCCACCTCATCAAAGCCTGCTAATTTATATGCTGCACCAAGTTGCCAAAGACTTACATTATCCAAACTCTTCATATACGCTTCATCTTCATAAATAGCATTCATAATGCTTAAATTTGGCTCCTTGGCTAAAGCAAGCAAATATAAAGAATTGATTCTAATGTTTTTATTGCTTGTATTTTGAATGTATTTTTTTTCATAATCTAACCATGCTTTAAACATTCCATCGCTTACATAATAGCCTCTTTCTTTAGCTAATATCATAAACATACCCGCATAATTACTTCCCCATGCATCAGAGTCTTTAAGCCCTTGCCAATAAGCAAACCCACCATTTGCTGTTTGAAAATTTGCATATTTTCCCAATAGCGCATTAATATTGTTGATATTTTTTTGTTCATTTGCTCCTTGATCAAGCTTTTGCAAAAAGAGTTGTGGTAAAACTGCTGAAGTGCTTTGCTCTATACAACCATAAGGATAATGTTGTAAATACTTTAATCTATGATTTATATTTAAAATAGGCTTAGAGCTCACACTTAAAAATGCCACTGGGTTTATATAATCATCTTTGATTTCAAATTTCATAGAGCTATTGGCGGGAATTTTGTAAGAATTTCCCTCATACGTGATGGTGTTTAAAGGCTTAATATCAATTTGAGTATTTTGAGTATAAGTATAATTTTTTGCATTCAAGCTAAGTTGTATTTCTTCTACTCCGATCTTATTTGCATTTACTTTTACATTGATGTAAATATCTTTGGTTTTTTCACCTTTAAAATCAATCTTAATTTCGTTTTTATCAAAATTTATGAGAGAATTTTTAGCATTGAGTTTAAGTGTTGCACTTTGCACATCATCATCTACTTTAAACACTTGTACCAAAAATTTAAATTCATCATTGATTCTTAAGGATCTTGGTAAAGTTTCAAGCATTACAGCAGGTGCGATAACTTGTATATTTTTATCAGCACTTCCAAAACCCACATCATTGTTTGCCACTACCATAACCCGAAGCGAACCCGAATAAGAAGGCATATTAAATTTTACTTTTGCGTAGCCATTTTCATCACTTTGCATTGGCTCTTGAAACAAAACAACCGGCTTAAAGCGTCTTACCTTTTCATCATTTTTGCTTTTTTCCGCCCTTGAGCTTAATAAAACATCACCGCCTGTAGTCAATACCTTTGCAATATCTGAAGTATTTTTAGCAATGATTTTGTCATAAGTATCATATATGCTCATATTAAAACGAATTTTTTGATAAAAATACTCCCAAATATCTGGCGTTTTAAACGCATTAACATCTAATAAACCCTCATCAACAATCGCTATAGTATAAGTGTATTTTTGTTTGTTTTCGCTTTGAATTTCTACTTCAAAATCTTGCTTTGGCAAAACTTTACTAGGTGCTTTTATATCTAACTTAATTTTACTTTGCTCATCTGCTACTTTTAAAGCAAGTACACCAAAAAGTCTTAAAGCTCTATCATTTGTATATTGGTTGTAATCTTGAAGCAAAATAACACTAACATACACATTAGGTGTATATTCTTTTAAGATAGGAATTTCAACCTTAGTAGTATCTTCATGTGTATTTATTATAAAACGCTTTAGAACTTTTGTATTGTCATTTAAAGTTACAATAGCCTTTGCACCTTTGACACTTTCAAACTCTACCACGGCAATATCATTTGGATTGTATTCTTTTTTATCACTTTTTATTTTTAAAGAACTTACAATATCTGCATTACTCGGGGCTCCAAAACTATTTACATAAAAAAATTCTCCCGTGCTTGTCTTTCCTTGTATGTCCTCAAGCTCTATAAACATCTCACCGTGATAATCTTTTGGATCAAATTCAATTTTAACTGGTTTGTTTTCACTTAAAACCACTCCTTGTGCTACTACTTGCGTATTTTTGTCTTTTTTTAACGATTTTAAAAAATCATCATAATTATCATAATCCCACCACCATGAATAGCTATTTGCATAAATAGTGTATTTGATTTCTCTATTTGAAATTAGTTTTTCGTTTAAATCACTCACAATGGCTTCGAAATTAATTATTGAATTTGAGTTTAGATAACGATTTTCTAAGCGTTTTAATCCTACAAAATCATCATGCAAGATAATTTGTGTTTTTGAGCTTACCTCTGCTGATCTAGAACCTTTTTCAAAAACCCTTGCTTGAATAGAAGCTTCTAGATTATATGGTGCATTTTTCAAAAATTCTTTTAAAACAAAAACACCTTTTTCTTGCCCTTTTTCATCTAAAACACCTTCTATATTGTCACTATAAGTTTGCATGAGTACACTAGGGTTAGAAAAAACATAATTAGGGTATTTTAAACTGCGATATTCTTTTTTGCGAATCAACAAAGATGCTTGGAAATTCAAAGCACTAGAAGGACTTCCAAAAAGGTATTTAGAGCTTAGATTAAAATCCAACTGATCTTTGTTTTTAGTTTCTTTTTCCGTTTGCAAACTCACTTTTATACGGTTTGGAATGATATTTTGCACCAGAATTTCTTTATCAAAAATTGAATCAGCAAATTCAACCCTAGCTAAATAAATTCCACTTGGTGCTTGTGGGCTAAGAGTGATTTTTTTATAAAAAGTTCCATTACTCAAAGGAAGTAGTTTGATTTTATCAAGAATTTTTTTATTTTGTGGATCAAAAAAACTTAAAGATATCGGGTGCTTAAGCGCGCCTTTGTCATTTCTTGCAACCATGTTTAAGTGTATATCATCGCCTGGTCTATACACCCCTCTTTCAGTGTAAATAAAAACTTTATTCTGTGAGTTTAACTCCAATCCATCTACATCAAAGCCATCATAAAGCAAAGGAGAACTTAAACGCAATATAGAAGCTTGTTTGTCTTTTGATGCGATCACAAACAAGGCTTTTGATTTGTCTATATTTTCAAAAATAACTAAACCGTCTTCATTGCTTATTTTAGAAGCTAGAATTTGATTATTTTTACTAATCACATCAACCTTAACTCCACTTAAAAGCTTTTGATTGGTATAATTTCTAACATCTACAATAAGTTTTTTATCTAAACTTTGAGCAATGAGCGCTATGTCAGAAAAAATTAAATTTTTACTCACTTTTGCTTTTTGATCAAAAAATCTATACTTTTTCCAACTTTCCATATCCTCATCAAAAACATAGTCTACATCTTCTTCTTTAAAATACAACTTAACAATAAAAACTCCACTCAAATCTTTTAAAGCATCTAAGACTATTTCGCTTTCTTGCCATTCGTTTTTACTATATTCAATATCAAAATCTCTCTTAAGCACTACTTCGCTGGTATAATCACTCTCTGAAAATATATCACTATCGTAATCGCTTACATTTTTAAAACCTTGCAAGTTTTTATACCTTAAATACTCGCTTAAATTATTTGAAAAAACTTGCCAAACTTCCAAATGAACTTTTTTTACGTTTAAAGTTTTAAAGGCAATTTTTTTACTTGCTTTACTAGATAAAAAAACTCCTTGATTTGAAAAACTTATAGCTGGCTCATAGTCTTTAAGACTTACTTTGGCTTTAAAGTTTTGCTTAGTGTTAACACCACTTTCGCTTTTAATGCCTTGAGCTATTTGAATTTCATAGTCTTTATTTGGAACAAATGCTCCTATAAGTTTAATTTTATTGCCATGAGCTAATGCCTTAAAATCTACCTCAGGAGAAACAAAAATCAAGTCTTTTAAATTTTGATCTTGCGAAACATTTTGAGAAAAAAGCAATTCTATGTTTTTATTTACTATATTTGCACCTTGAAAGACAAAATCGCTTTTTGCTAGCAAAATACATTCATATTTGATATTATTTTCCAAGCCCAAAACTGCCTTATCAAACAAAACTTTTATATTTGTATTAGTGTTTTGGCTTTTTAAAGGCTTAGAATATATACTCGCCATGTTATCTTGGATTACAATTTGATCTATTGTTATATTTTGATTTTCTGCGTGCATTTGAAGTGCTTTACGCAATATATCCTCATCAAACACATAATAGCTTTGCAAATTTAAAATCAATACGCTTTCATCATTAGATATATTTTGAAAATACCCTTTAATGTCTAGTTTTTCATATGGAGTTTGAAAGTTTAGTTTTATTGTTTCGCCTTTTAATATATCGTTTAGATCTATCATTACATCGTATTTTTGATTTGCTCTTAGCGGGATAAAAATATCCAATCTTTTTGGATGTTCAAGTGTATATTTAGCTTTGATTGTTTGGCCATTAACCACAACTTCTCTTTCTTTAATAACACCTAGCTCTTGATTTGTGATATTGGTATTAAATTCTATAAAAATGCTTTGGGAGTTTTCATCAAAACCATAAGCTCTTATCATCGAATTTTTTTCTTCGCTTTTAGAGCATGCAGTAGTAAAAATTGCTATAAAAAATATCATTAATCCATATAAAAATCTTTTCATAACCGTCCTTGAAGTAAAGTAAATTTTGCAAATTATATCCAAATTCACTCTTGCTTCACTTAAAAAATTATATAATTCTCGCATAAAAACAAAGGAGAGAAAATGAAAAAGAAAATTGCTACTTTATTAACAGTTTTAGGTCTTTCAGGTGCTGTTTATGCAGATGGAATTTATGGTGTAATTGTAGATGTAAATGATGGTGCAAAAACGATTTTAATCGACACAACTTATGGTCAAAAAATGAATATCAAAATTCTACCAAATACAGAAATTGATATGGATGATTGTGGTATTTTTGGTATGGACAAATATGGTACTTTTAGAGATTTAAAAGTAGGTACTTTTATAGAGGCTGAAGTATTCCATGGATATGCTCAAACTATGCCAAATCCACAAACACCAAATCAAGTGCAAAACATAACTGCCAAAGAGATTAAAATTGAATGCAAAAAAAGAGCTTATTAAGTAAAATAACTCCTAAAAAGGAGTTATTTTAATGCGTTTTTTTCTTATACTAATTTGTATTAATACTTTTGCATTTGCTTATAAAGTTCAAGGCATCTTAAAAAACACCACCGTACACACAATAAGTATTCAAACAAGCTTTGATAATAATCTAATCATTACGATTTTACCCCAAACACACATTGAAGTTTATAGTTGTGGAATTTTTGGAAGCAACAAAAAACAAGCTAATACACAAGATCTAAAAAAAGGAAGTCTTGTTAAGGTTAAAGGCGGTAAAAATGGAAGCATTATCATTGCTGAAAAAATCATAGTTGAATGCGATGAGCAAAGAAGAGCTTATTAAGCCAAAAGCTCTTCTTTTTGTTCTTTGGAAATTTTTTCAATATAAAGACTTTGCGAAGGGAATGCAAAACTTAGTTTGTTTCTTTCTACAATTTTCATCAACTCAAGTAAAATACTTTGTCTTGCCTCTCTAAAACCACCTGCATCTACTGCTTTAGTGTAAAAATACACTTCTATATCAATAGAACTTGCACTAAATCCACTTACTGCAACGTAGGTGTTATTTTTATACCCTTCTAGATCATTTACTGAAACTAAATTTTGTCTATATCTAGCACGTGTTCCGCCATGATTTAGTGCACTATCATCAACTTGAGCTATCAAAGGACTTGTTGCTAGTAAATACCTTATGTCTTCTACACATTGCTCAAGTTGCTCAGGTGTTGCATCATAGGTTACACCAATAAACAACTTCACATGACGTCCAATTTTTCTTTTGCTCCAATTTTTGATATTTGTTCCCATGATAGTTGAATTCGGTAAAAACACCAATGAATTATCAAAAGTTCTAATAGTAGTTTTTCTAAGTCCAATCTCAACGATAGTTCCTTCTATACCTGAAATTTCCACCCAATCGCCTTGATTAAAACTATTATCAAAAAGCAAAAGCACAGAAGCAAAGAAATTTGCTATGATGTCCTTAGCTGCCAACGCCACAGCCAAACCACCTATACCCAAAGAAGCAATCAAAGCAGAAATATTAAAACCCAAATGCGATAAAACAAATAAAACAGCTATCACTATAATGATAAAATATAAAATTTTAATGATTAAATTGACTACTTCACGCTTGCCACTTTTTTCAGCAAGTTTTGCCACTATCACCATACCATAGCTATCAAAGATATTTATTACAAGCCAAGCTGTTAAGATAACATAAGCAATAGATAAAATGTTGCTAACTCTTATATCAACAGGCGCAGGATAATAAAGAATAGTAAAACAAATTCCAATAGCATAAGCAAACAAAAACCAACCCACCGGTCCTTGGAGTTTTTCTAGAAAATGAGTTTTTATCTCCATATTAGCTGAATTTTTTCCAAACAAACGTATGAGTATAAAATACAAAATCTTTGCTAGATAAAATTTCAAAGAATAAAAAAAGACAATTACAACAATAGAAATAACTATTTTCCCAACATTTATGCTACTAATAGAAGTTTGCTCATTAATATAATTAATCGCATTTTGCAAACCCAAACCTATAAATAAAAAATTAGTTTCAAGCAAACTAGCATTGTTTCTTAGATAAACTAAAATTTCATTATAAGATTTAATAGTATTTCTTAAATTGTTTTCATTGACTTCTAAAGTTCTAAGCTGATTAACATCATTAATTTTTTCTTTATCTAAAGTAAAACTAAACACCATATCTTCTTTAAGCGCATCAATGCTTTTATCAATAATACTTCTTATAACATGACTTTGCGCTCCTTCGATAAAAACTTTCTCTAATTCAAAAATACACAAGTAAAAATGTTCAGCAGAGGTTAAATTTAAAAGTTTGATTTTGTTATCCACATAATCATAGTATCTTTTTTTAATTTGAGCATTTTCTACGCTTTTTTGCAAAGCATTTTTAGTTTGCAAAAAATCTTTTGCTTCTTTATCATCAATTTCTTGAGATACTATTTTTAAAGGCAAAGTAGTTAAAATTGTAGCCTTTTGTTTTTCTATTTCTTTTATATTATCTTGAAATTCACTGCTGTTTGTATCGCTATTTCTAAAACTTTCCAAAAGTAAGTTAAGCTCTATGTAATTTTGCACTAGAGCAAAAATACTATTTTTATTTTCTAAAGTATTTTTTTCTTGTGCATATGAATTAATAAATAAAAAAAATAAAACAATAAAAAAAAATTTTTTCATGATTTTTTTACCCTCTCTTGAATTAAAACGAAATTTTCAAAATTAAAATCGTATTCGTAAATTTCGCCTGTTTCTATGATGTAATACCAAGCGTGAAGTTCAATTTCTTTTTTATTTAAAGCTTCTTCAACGCCTGGATAAGTTAACAAATTCTGTAAAGAATTGATCAAATTCATTTTTTCAGTCATCCAAGCACGCATAGCTATATCTTCGCCTGCTATTTTTAAAACCTTATGTTTTATAGGCTCAAGCAAAGTAAGCCATTTTTCTACATTAGGCATTGTTTTTAAATCACTCTCACTTGCGTATAAAGCTGCACAACCCCCACAATTGCTATGCCCACACACGATAATATTTTTAATATGTAATGAATTAAAAGCATATTCAATAGCAGAAGTAGTTGCCAAAAAATCATTCCCTACTCTATATGGTGGAACGATATTGCCTATATTTCTTACAACAAAAAGTTCCCCTGGACCTGTATTGGTGATTAAATTGGGTATAACCCTAGAATCTGCACAACCTATAAAAAGTGTATGAGGATTTTGCTTGTTTTTTAAACTTTCAAAAAGCTCCGCATGCTCTTTAAAATCCTCTTGCATGAATTTCAAAGCACCTTCGATCAAGTCTTTCAAGAAAAAGTCCTTTTTTGATTTTAATAAAACATTATACTAAATTATTTTTACTTAAAATAAATCCACAAATTTATTTTTTATTTTATTTTTATGCGCTTTTAATCTTTCGTTTATCTTTTTTTTGTAAATTTTAGTTTTAAAAATTATTGGAGGATTTTAATGGGCCTTTATGATAGAGATTATTCTAACTCTAAAACTCAAGAATTTGAAGGTTATGCTAGAAGTGATTTAAGCATTTTTATAAAACAAACTTATCAGCTTTTTGCTGCTTCACTCTTGGCTGCAACAGCCGGTGCTTATATAGGAATTTTTGCTCTAGCACATTTGTTTGCACAATCTCAAGCAACTTTTTGGATTTTATTCATTATAGAAATTGGATTGTTATTTGCGCTGCAATGGAAAAAAAGAGAAGCTCCGCTTAACTTAGTTTTACTTTTTGCTTTTACTTTTGTTTCAGGTCTTACTTTAACACCGCTTTTATATTCAGTTTTAGCCTTACCTGCTGGAGCTAGTATTATCGCGCAAGCTTTTGCTTTAACTACGGTAGCTTTTGGTGCTTTAAGTGTATTTGCTATGAATACAAAAAAAGACTTCACTATGATGGGAAAAATGCTTTTTGTAGCTCTAATCGTTATTGTGGTGGCTTCTTTAATTAACATCTTTTTCCAAAGCTCACTTTTAAGTTTAGCGATTTCTGGTATAGGTGCGATTTTATTTTCTTTTTACATTCTTTATGACACTCAAAACATCATTAGAGGAAACTACGAAACACCAATCGAAGGTGCTGTTGCACTTTATCTAGATTTTATCAACCTTTTTATTTCTCTTCTTAATATTTTAAGAAGCTTTAATAGTAGATAAAATTTTGCGAGATTTTTTCTCGCAAAATTTCTTTACCTCTTTCAAGTTTTTATCAAACTTTTTAAGTTAAAATACTCATTTTATTTTCAATAAGGAAAATTCATGACTACTCTTTTAATTATTTTACAATTTACAATAGTTGTAATCATTTGCATCGCTGTTTTATTACAAAAAAGTTCAAGTATAGGACTTGGGGCATATAGCGGAAGCAATGAAAGTTTGTTTGGAGCAAAAGGTCCTGCGGGATTTTTAGCCAAATTTACTTTTGTAATGGGTGTTTTACTTATTGCTAATACAATTGCTCTTAGCTATATGTATAATAATGCTAATTCTAACTCACTTGCTGAAAAAGCAGAACAAATTTTACCAAAAGCACCTGAAACAAACACAACTAACATTCCAGTTGCGCCAAGTGCCCCAATTAGCGAAAGTAATACTAGCAAATAAAAAGGATAAACCATGCTAAATGAAATTTATACCAAGCAAAAACAACAATCAGATAAAAGCTTAGAGGCCTTAAAAAAAGATTTTACCACTATAAGAACCGGTAAGGTAAATATCAATATACTTGATCATATCCACGTAGATTACTATGGCAGTGCAACCCCACTTAATCAAGTAGCAACCGTTTTAGCAACCGATGCTTCAACCATTAGTATTACTCCTTGGGAAAAATCTATGCTTAAAGCCATAGAAAGCACAATAGCTGCGGCAAACATCGGAGTAAATCCAAACAATGATGGTGAAAGTGTGAAATTATTCTTCCCTCCTATGACAAGAGAACAAAGAGAAGAAAATGCTAAAAATGCTAAAGCTATGGGAGAAAAAGCTAAAGTAGCGATTAGAAATATTAGAAAAGATGCAAATGATACAGTTAAAAAACTAGAAAAAGATAAAGCAATTTCAGAAGATGAAGCAAAAAAAGCTTATGATGAAGTTCAAAAGCAAACTGATAGCTACACAGCAAAAGTAGATGAATTAGTTAAAAATAAAGAAGCAGAACTTTTAAAGGTTTGATAATGAACTTAGAACAAATTTATAAAGATTGCGGGGCGTATTTACAAGGACATTTTTTGCTTAGCTCAGGCAAGCACTCTGAGTTTTACCTTCAAAGTGCTAAAGTTTTAGAAAATCCAAAACTTGCAGGTGAACTTTGCGATGAGCTTGCAAAAATAATTGCTAGTTTTAACATTGAATTCGATAGCATTTGTTCTCCTGCTTTGGGCGGAATTTTAGCAGGGTATGAGCTTGCTAGGGCTTGCAACAAGCGCTTTATCTTCACCGAACGCATAGAGGGAGTGATGAGTCTTAGACGCGGTTTTGAAGTAAAAAAAGGTGAAAAATTCATTGTTTGTGAAGACATCATCACAACAGGTGGATCTGCACTTGAAAGTGCAAAAATTATTGAAAGTTTAGGTGGAGAGGTAGTAGGTTTTGCAGCTTTAGCAAACCGTGGTTTTTGTGCAGTAAAAAATTTAAATAACCCAAGAAAAGAAAATGCAAAATTACCTGAAAATTTACCATTATTTGCATTAGGAAATTTCGAATTTGATATTTATGAAGCAAACGCTTGTCCACTTTGTGAAAAAGGCACTCAAGCTATCAAACCTGGTAGTCGTGGAAACTAATGAAAACTAAAGCAAAAATAGCCACTCGCTTTTTAAGATTTAAAGCCTTTTTGATTGATCTATTTTTGCTTTATGTGCCTATTTTGTACTTATTTTATTTTACTCTTGGCTCTAAAGAAGCCTTTTTAAATAATCAATTTATAATTTTTTTATGCTCTTTGATTTTTGGTATCTTACAAGCTTTATTTTTAACCAAAAAAGCTCAAAGCCCCGGTCTTAAAGCTTATGATTTATACTTAGTGGATCTTAAAAATGGCCACAAGCTTAATTTTTTTAGAATACTCTTGCGTTATATTTTTTTTGTTATAAGCTTTGGTTTTTTGATTGGCTTTTTGGTAAGTTTTTTAAGAAAAGATAGCTTAGCTTTGCATGATATTTTAAGTCAAAGTGCGGTTGTTACAAAGGTAGAAAAATGAATAGAAAAAGAATTTATAATCCAAAATCAAACGAAACTTTAAATGATAGAAAAGTTTTTAACGGTAATCCTCATGGGATTTTAAATTTCACCAAAGCAAAATACACTTGGGCTTTAAAACTTTGGGATTTAATGGAAGCAAATACCTGGTTTCCCAAAGAAGTGGATACAACCAAAGATGCATTAGATTATCGCTGTAATCTCACAAGTGCTGAAAAAAGAATGTATGATTTAGTTTGGTCTCAACTCATCTCAATGGATAGTTTTCAAACAAATAATCTTGCTGATAATATCAACCCATATATCACAGCACCTGAAATTAACGCAGTTTTAGCAAGACAAGCTTATGAAGAGGCAAATCACTCTAAGTCTTATGCTGTTATGGTAGAGGCTATTTGCGAAAACACAGACTTAATCTATGAGATGGAAAAGCACGATGAGACTTTAAGAGAAAAGAATGATTTTATTTCGAGTATCTATGAAGAATTAGCTGGTGAAGTAGATGATAATAAGCTCTTACTCGCCATGGTGGCAAATCAAATTTTAGAAGGGGTGTATTTTTATAGTGGCTTCACTGCTATTTATGCCCTTGCACGTGCAGGAAAAATGCTAGGTTCAGCACAAATGATACGTTTTATACAAAGAGATGAGATTACGCATTTGTTATTATTCCAAAACATGATTAATTCTGTTCGTAAAGAAAGATCTGATTTATTTAACGATACCAATCTAAGTAAAATCTATGATATGTTTGAGAAAGCAGGCGAGCTTGAAATCAAATGGGGAAAATATATTACTCAAAATCAAATTATGGGTTTTACAGATGATATCATAGAAGAGTATATTCATTATCTTGTTGATCAAAGGCTTACTGCTATTAATTTAGATAAAATTTACAATGCTAAGCACCCGATTAAATGGGTTGATGATTTTTCTAAATTTAACGATCAAAAAAGCAATTTCTTTGAAAGTAAGGTTACAAACTACTCCAAAGGAAGCTTGAGTTTTGATGACTTTTAAGTCACAAAACTACCCGTTTTCTTACATTTTTTTAAATCAAATCTTTTTTCAATTTAATATTTTATTTTTATTTATTTTAATATCATAAAATCAGCAGTTTTTATTTTATTTATAAGGAGTAATTATGGAGTTTTTAGAACTTTTGTTAATCTTCATCGCCATAGTTCTCATGATAGTTAAACCTAAAAAAGAAAAACTTGCTTTTTCAATACTTATAATTTCATGGGCTATTATGGTATTTGACTATTTAGGTCGTAAATCAGGCGCAATTTTAGGCCTAATGAATCTATAAGGTGGCAAACATGTGTGATATTAACAAAACTAAATTCTTTTATTTTTTAATGTGTATGGCAGGCTTTTTAGTGATTTTAATGCCTGTTGGAACTGCAAATCTAATTTTTGGATATATGCTAGGGGATAGTCCTTGTACATCATGCTGGGGACAAAGAGAATCTATGATTTTTATCGGTGTAGCGGCTTTATTTATCGTTCGCTATGGTATAAAAGGTAAATTTTTAGCTTTTCTTTTAATCGCAACAGCATTTGGTTTATGGCAATCATTCAATCACATAAGCTGGCACGCACATCGTGATCTTGATCAAGGTTTTGGTTTACCTATTTTTGGTTTACATACTTATTTTTGGGCTGAAGTAGTATTTTGGGCTGTAGTTTTACTACTAGGTGTTATTTTTGCATTTGCACCAAAATTTGCTTCTTTTGAAAAAGAAATGGAAGGTGCTAGCTATAGAAAATTAACCAAATTTAATCTAGCTGCTATGGTTATTGTTGCATTTATTGTAGCTTCAAATATATTCCAAGCCTTTGTAAGCACTGGTCCTGTTCCATACAGCGGGCAAGGTGATCCTGTTCGTTTTAGCTTAAATCCAAAATATATCATTTGGTCTGACTCTGGCTGGAGCAAAAGTTGGAAAAGCTTCTCTGTACTTGGACCGCGTGATGTAAAAGATCCTGACTTTGCTTTTGCACCTGCAAGTGAAAAACTTGGCATCAAATTTGACAACAACACAAGCAATGCTCCATTTGTAAATATCGATGATACTTTAAAAATCACAAGCGAAACAAAAATCGATTTTCCAAAAGCAATCAATACACTTGATTACATTCATGGAGAATATGTTGCAAGTTCAAAATGGGAAGTATTTTTCTTAGATGATAACTTCAGTATTAAAACTGATTTTCTTTTAGATCCTTACTACTCAGCAACAATTAATCCTATCGTAAGTATCATTCCTTACTTAGATAACAAATACATCTTAATGGGTTCAAACAAAACTTTCTTAAGATTTGCACAAAATCCTAATGCAGATCATACGGTACAGTATGCTCATTTTATGAAGGGTGCGGATAAATTTGAAGGTACAGGAAAAGACCTAGGGCGCGGTAGAATTGACACAGTAAGAGCTAAATTCAACCACATCTTAAGTACAACAACAGATGGTAAATACATGTACACTGCTACAGTTCCTAACAACAAAGATGCAAAAACTTTTGTTATTTCAAAAATTTCTTTAGCAGATAGAGTTCTTTCGGCAGAATTTACTCCTAAAGCTGATTTAAAAGAAGGTAAAACTTTAGGTGATCTTTACATCACTTCAATGGCTTGCAAAGATGGCAAAATTTATGCTCTAAGCAAAAAACACAATGTAATTGCAGTAATTGACTTAGCTAAAGAAGCGATCGTAGAAGCTATTGCGTATCCAGAAAGCATTACTAATGCAAGAAGTTTATTCTTCAAAGATAACAAAATGCATATCTTATCTTATCAAGATGGAGCAAACATCCTTTATACACTTGATTAATCTTAAGGCGTTTTACGCCTTAAGAATTTAAAGCTAGATAAATAAAACTTAAGATAAAATAACACTTTTTATCAAGGAGTGCTTATTGATTCATATATTTGAACAAAAACAATGCCAAACCATGGCAGAAGAAATTCGTAAAAACACCTTTATCAATGAAGAATTATTCGAAGCTTTTTGTTCAACTCCTAGAGAAATTTTCTCACCTTTAAAAATGCATGCCTATAGACTTGATGCACTTCCTTTAATGGGCAATCAATGGATAAGCTCACCTTTAACCGTAGCCAAAATGACCATGGCACTTGATTTTAAAGATGCGGATAGTGTTTTAGAAATAGGCTGTGGTAGCGGGTATCAAGCTGCGATTTTGAGCAGGCTTATTAGAAGAGTTTTTACCATAGAGCGCATTGAAAAACTTGCAATTAGCGCTATAGAAAAATTTAAAAAACTTAATTATTCTAATATTCATGTTAAATTTGATGATGGTCAAAATGGTTGGAAAAATTATGCACCTTATGATAGAATTTTACTCTCAGCTTATATAGAGCATATTCCAAATGTATTATTTAATCAACTTGAAAACAATGGAATTTTAGTAGCTCCTTTACTCATAGGAAATCAACAATTTATCACTAAATTTACCAAAAAAGATAATGAGATTAGCAAAGAAGTTTTAGATGAATGTCTTTTTGTACCCATTAAAGACGGTAAAGAATAATCCTACTAATTTTAGGATAAATATTTAATTTTAATATAATTATAATTATTATTAAATATAAGCTTTTTATAGGGGATGTTTTTTATAATTATATAAAAAAAGGAAATATTATGAGTTTTAAAAAAATACTTTTTGGTTCATTTATTACTAGTATGCTTTTTGCCTATGAGCAAATGCCACAAAATATCTCACATGGAAATTTTATAGATAAAGAAAAATGGAAAAATTTAGATAAAAACTGGATTTATTGCGAAAGTGGGTTAAATCAAGATTTTATCAATATAAACAGTAAAAAAGCTGCAAACAAAAATAATTCTTTAGAATTTAACTATTCAAATGATTCTTTTGGCTTAATAAATGATGGTTATACTATAAAAATGCATTTTGCAAGCAATGGAAGCCATATCGTGCTAAATAATACAGCTTATAATTTATCCCATTTTCACTTTCACGCTCCATCAAAGATTTCTATTGATAAAAAATCTTATCCTTTAGAAATTCATTTTAGCCATGTAAGTCAAAAAGGTGATATAGCAGTGGTTGTGCTGTTTTTACAAGAAGGTACGGAAAATCCTTTTATTAAAAAAATCATCCGTGCTTTTCCCAAAAAAGAAGGCGATAAGCTTTATGTTCAAGGCTTAAGTGCTAATGAGTTATTACCAAATAACTTTCAATCTTTTTATATCTTTAAAAACAAACTCAACAAGCCTTGTAATCAAAAAATCACTTGGATAGTTTTAAAAGATGTAAGCTATACCTCTAAAGAGCAAATCCAAACTATACAAAATTTAATGGGAAAAAATGAGAATTTAAAAACACAAGAAATTAATAATTTAGAACAAAATGATTAAGCAAGGTCTGCTTAATCATTTATAAAAGCTTGAATTTTTTCCAAATTAGCTCTAAAAAGCTTAAAATTTAATTCGCTAGAAATTTTTAAATCCGCAAAAAAAGGATTTCTCAAACTAGCTATAAGCAAATAATCGCCTTTTTTTAGTACTCTTTGCGTAGAGAATTCTTTTTCTTTTACCTTATCAAAGATATTTTCACTTGATTGGATACCTTCTTTTAATTTCTTACTATAAAGCAAAATTCCACAAAAGAAATTCCCAAATTCATCTTTAAATTTTACATCATAAAAACTAAAATCATCAAAAACAAAAGAATTTTGCGAATGATAGGTTTTTAAAGAAAAATCAAAAGCAATTTTTTCAAAATCTTTTTGATCAAAACCTTGTTTATTAAATTTGGCATTATTTTGTTTTAAAAATTCCTCGCACATTTTAAACACAAGTTCATTGCGTCCCCATATGAGCTTTCTTCCTAAAATTCTAAAAAACAAAACTCCTACTAAAACAGCAAAAAACAAAGCCATGATCACATCTTTACTAAATTGAAAAGTAAGAAAAAATACAACCAAAGCTTCAGCAAATGCTAAAATTTGCAAAGCTTTGTATCTTTTATTTAAAGCTTGTCTTATGACTTCAAAATCCATTAAGACTTAGCCTTTTCCATTCTTTTTCTTTGAGTAGGATCAAGATATCTTTTTCTAACTCTAATATTTTGCGGAGTAACCTCTACAAGCTCATCTTCTTCTATCCATTCTAACGCTCTTTCAAGGCTTAATTTTCTTGGTGGCACAAGTTTAATCGCATCATCACTACCGCTTGCTCTAACATTAGTTAAATTTTTACCTTTAATAGGATTAACATCTAAGTCATTTGGACGAGAGTGCTCACCTATAATCATACCCGTATATACTTTTGTTTGAGGATCGATAAACAACACCCCTCTATCTTGTAAGTTAAACAAAGAATACCCCAAAGCAACACCATTTTCCATAGAGATTAACGCACCATTATTTCTTTTTTCAACTGCTCCACTAAATGGACGAAACTCTAAAAAGCTATGGTTCATCACACCTTCGCCTTTAGTATCTGTTAAAAATTGCGATCTAAATCCTATAAGCCCGCGCGCAGGAATTTCAAACTCAAGTCTAGTTTGACCATCTCCTGTTGGAGTCATGGTTTTCATTTCAGCTTTTCTTTTACCTAGTTTTTCAATCACCACTCCAGTAAAATCATCAGGCACATCAATCACTAAGTGTTCAAATGGTTCAGTTTTTACCCCATCTTCCACTTTAACGATAACTTCTGGTCTTCCCATACAAAATTCAAAGCCCTCTCTACGCATATTTTCCGCTAAAATGGTTATTTGAAGTTCACCTCTTCCGCTTACTTTAAATTTACCCTCGCCTGTACTTTCATATTTCATAGCGATATTTGTTTTCATTTCTGCATCTAAACGCTCTGCGATTTTATTTGAAGTTACGTGTTTACCTTCAGTACCCGCTAAAGGACCATCGTTTACTGAAAATACTATACTTAAAGTTGGTTCTTCTATGTGTAAAGGATCAAGTGGCATAGGGTTGTTTGGATCCACCACGCTATCTCCTACATCTAAAGCTTCAAAACCTGCAATCGCAACGATATCGCCTGTTCCTGCTTCATCAATATCCATTTTTTCTAGTCCCATAAAACCAATAAGTTTTGAAATTCTTCCATTGATTTTAGAACCATCTGCCTTAGCTAGCATAACATTTTGATTTTTCTTTACTTTACCGTTAAAAATTCTTGCAATCCCTATCTTACCAACGAAATTATCATAACCTAGAGTAAAAACTTGAAGTTGTAAAGGATTTTCATCGCTACCACTTGGAGCAGGCACGCGCTCAAGTATAGTCTTAAACAATGGCTCCATATTTACACTTTCATCTTCAAGTGCAAGTTTTGCATAACCATTTTTAGCAGCTGCATAAACTACTGCAAAATCAAGTTGTTCATCATTTGCTTCTAGGGCTACAAAAAGATCAAAAATTTCATTAATTACTTTTTCAGCATCCGCGGCTGGTTTGTCGATTTTATTGATAACAACGATAGGTTTAAGTCCTAAAGACAAAGCTTTTTTTACCACAAATTTAGTTTGCGGCATAACCCCTTCTTGTGCATCAACTAAAAGCAAAACTCCATCAACCATTTTTAAAACACGCTCAACTTCTCCACCAAAATCAGCATGCCCTGGAGTATCTATGATGTTTATCTTGGTACCTTTGTAATTGATAGCAGTATTTTTAGAAAGTATAGTAATGCCTCTTTCTTTTTCTATATCATTGCTATCCATTACACGCTCTGCTATTTGCTCGCGCTCACTAAAAGTTCCTGATTGTTTTAAAAGCTCATCTACCATTGTTGTTTTACCATGATCAACGTGAGCTATAACAGCTATATTTCTAATATTATCCAAGTTTTTCTCCAAAGTCTTAAATTAAAATCTAATATTATATAAAAAAATTGCTTAAAAATTAAGATTAAAAATTTGGAACGCTTGTTGCTTTTGTCTGGATAACAATTATTTTTAAGGAGAAAAATATGTCAAACTTAAACACTCAAATTTTTAATGCTAACTTAGAAAAACAAGGAACTTCAGTTTTAAATAGCAAGTATTTTATGGAACTTTTAAACTATCTAGAAGTAGTAAATTCAAATGAAGAAAAAGAACTAAACTATGCAAAACTTTCAGGAAAAATGAGTGAAATTTTAGATGATACTCATAATGAAAATGCTATCTTAAATGCTAAAAATATAGAAGAATTATTAGTAATCTTTAAAAATTTTAATCTTTCTCATGAAAATTTAAAACTTGATTGTGCAACACAATTACAAAATTTATTTCCAAACTTAGCAAAAAATAATTTTTTAGTAGGTTAATAAATGTCTAATATCCAAGCCAGTGATGCTTTAAATTTACTAAGCATCACTCCACAAAATGAAAACACAAGTAAAGATAGCGCTAACCCCCAAAGTGATGGGGAAGAATTTTTAAATTCTTTATTACAAGCCATCAATGAAAAAGATGAAAGCTTGCCAAAGGATTTTAAAGCACCTCAAAAAGACAATAATAGTGAAAAAAATTTAAAAGAAACTACTAGCGATAAAACTTCACTAGATGAAAAAGATGCTTTAAAACTTTTCGATGGTGCAAATTTTATGCAAATACTTTCTTTATTGGAAGTTTTACAAAGTGATAGCAAGGATATTAAACTCAACAAGCTAGCCAAGGACAACACGGCTATATTGAATCTTGAAAAAAATTTACACCAATTAAAAAATATCAAAAATATCAATGAACTTTTAAGTATCGCAAAAGAGTTAGGTTTAAATATAAAAAATATTAAACTAGAACAGATCAAAGAACTAAAAGAAGCTTTTCCTAATCTTGACAAAAAAGGTTTTTTTGAAAACTCAAAACACAACAATACTCATATTTTTCAAGATTTAATCAACCAAAAAATGTCAAAATTACTCAAAGAAGAACCAAGCTCTAGCAAGAATATAAAAAGCAAAGAAAGCGAAGGGGTTTCTTTGCTTTCTTCTGCTTTAAAAAATATAGAACTTCCAAAAAAGGATGTGAAAGTACAAACAAAAGAAAATATTCAAAATATAGATTTTAAAGAAAAGTTTATAGAAAAAATTCAAGATAATAAAGAAATAAAAGACATAAAAAATATTAATAAAAATGATAAATTAAATGATATTGAGCTTATCAATCTAGCCCAAAATTCAAACTTAAAAAAAGAAATTAAAGATAAAGAAAAAATAGATTTTAAAGAAATATTAAAAAACGAAAAATTAATTACCGGTGAAGATAGTTTTAGTAAAAAAATAAGTTCTGTTTTAGAAAATTCAAAAGATTTAAAAGCCGAACTAACCAATACAAAAAATATCCAAAATTTACAAAATCAAAACCAAGATTTAAAGATTAATTTAGAAAATTTATTAAATCTTCAAGAAAAACAATTAAAAATAGAAAAAAATACTCAAAATACAGATAGCTTTGGTGATATTTTTAAAAATACCAAAGAGCTTGTAAAAGATGATAGTGATCATAATGAAGAAAATTTAAATTCCTATATAAAAGAGATGAATAGAGTTTCTAATAATTTTGTGAAAAATCAAAATATTCCTATGAAAGAAACTTTCAATGATTTTGCACAAGAATTTAAAGAAAAACTAGAAAGCTATAAAGCACCTATAACCAGATTTAATATAACTTTAAATCCTCATAATTTAGGTGAAGTTGAGGTAACTTTGATTCAAAGAGGTTCAAATTTAAATATTCACTTTAACTCAAATCAAAGTACTCTAAATCTTTTTATACAACATCAAGCAGAATTTAAAAATGCTTTAGTAAATATGGGATTTACAAATTTAGAAATGAATTTTAGCGATCAAGAAAGAAAAGAACAAAACCAACAACAAAAAAACAAACAAAAAAACAATCATCAAAAAAATAAAGTGAATTTTGAAAAAGAAATTCAAGGAAAACCTAATTTAGAAATCGTTTTAGCAAAGTATTTCTAAGTGGAATATTTTTTGCTTAATGATTAAAAATTATAAAAAAGGATTTTTATGTCAAATATCAACACACAAAACCTTCAAAATAATTTAAATACAAACACAAGAAATATTGCAAAAACTGGAGATGATTCTCATATAGAACAAGGTAATGATGGTATAGTTAGCAATCCTAAAGCAGAGCTTGATAAAGACGCGTTTTTAAAACTTCTTTTAATAGAACTTCAACACCAAGATCCAACAGATCCTATGGATACAGAAAAGATGCTTACTCAGACTGCACAGCTTTCAGCACTTGAAATGCAAGATAATACAAACAAAACCATGACTCAACTTGTCAGCGCTATGACAAAACTACAAAATTCTATTGCAGCAAGTACTGGTATGAGTGCCTTGGCTGCTGTTGGAAAACTTGCAACAGTTAGAGATAATTATCTTATAGTTGCAGATGATGATATACAATTTCAAATTAATATGTATCTTCCAAAAGAACCTCAAAAAGGAAATAAAACAAATATTGATATTGAAGATTTTGAACTTAGTAAAAATGGTGAAGATAAGCTTGATATTAAAGGCAAGGTAGATAAGGAAATTGCAAGTTCTGGTGATACTATATATATAAAATTGAAAGACGATAAAGGTCAAGAAGAGACAGTTCAGGCTGTTGTTGGAGAAGACCAAACATTTAAAATTTTAGCACATACACCAAGTGTTGATATCAAAACAGCAAAAATTGATTCGGCTTATAAATCAGATAGTTCTCCAGTTACTTTTACTATTTATAATGAAGCTGGAGATCCTGTTAGAACTATGAGTGTTAAAGATATGACAGCAGGAATGAAACAAATAGTATGGGACAGAACAGATGATAGTGGAAATCCTGTGCCATCTGGAAAATACTATGTTAGAGCAAACTATATAGCAGAGGGCGGTGAAACAGTTAATTCAACTTATGGTGCATATCCTATAACCGGTGTTAAATTTGAAGAAGGTGAAGCCTTGGTTGGAATGGGCGGTAGCTGGGTTAGATGGGAAGATATTAGAGAAATTACAGGATAAGATATGTTTACAGCATTTTACAATGGAGTTAATGGGGTAAAAGCACAGAGTTATAGTATAGACAATACTGCTCATAATATTTCCAATGTTAATACCGTAGGTTTTAAATATTCTGAGGTCGGGTTCAAAGATGTATTTTATAACACTATAACAACGCAATCTTACAACAATGGCCAAAGTGGATATGGCAGCGTAGCTGGTGCAACTAATGATATTTTTGAACAAGGTCCTATTGTATCAACTGACAATGAATTTGATGTTGCAATTACAGGAAAAGGTTTTTTTGGTGTAAGCAATGGCAATGGAGTATACTATACTAGAAATGGTGCTTTTAAACCCGATGCTAATGGAAACTTGGTAGATTCAAATGGAAACTATGTACTTGGAACAATGAATCCATCACTAAAAGAAATTCAATTAAGTGAAAGAGTTTCTGGTATGTTTGGTCAAACACTTGGACAAAAAGTCACTACAGCTTGGACTGGAACCCCTGAACAAAATTTTCAAATGGGTGGAGTTAATACACAAGGTCCTATTTCAGTGCCTAAAAACCTTTACCTACCACCTCAACCTACACAAAATATCACTTGGCATGGAAATTTAGATACTAGCACTAAAACTGAAGCTGTTAATATAAGCGTAGATACTTCTAAATTTGAATTTAGCAAAAACGAAGATGGTAGTGTAAATATTTTAGGTAATATAAAAGATGAAAAAATTTATGGTCTAAAGCCTAATGATACGATATATTTTAAAATCACTGATGAAAAAGGTGCAAGTCAAACTCTACAAGCTACATTGGATGAAAATTTATCGTTTAATATCAATAATCAAAAGCTTGATAAAATCGACTTAGAAACAGCTAAATTAGAATCATCTCATTTAAGCATAGAAAAAGAAGTGGCAGATAGCACTGAACTTTCTGCAAAACTCATAAATCCAGATGGATCAGTTAGCTGGGTAAAAATAACTCTTGATAGAGTTTTACCACAAAATGGAACCGACTTAGAGTACAAGGCTCAAGCGCAAATTTATGACAATAATGGCAACAAAATAGGCGGCACAAGCAACGGGTTAATCACTTTTAACGAATCAGGTGCATTAGTATCAAACACTCTTACTTCTATAGATAATAATGGCATCAAGGTTAATATTGACCTTGGTTCTTACTATGATCCTAATATACCTAATTCAGGCTATGATGGTTTGCATGCTTTAAAAAATAAACAGCCTTCAGTTCACACTCAAATCGATGGAAAAGGCGAAGGGTTTCTAAATAATTATTCTATCAATACAGATGGAACAGTTGTTGCAACCTTTACCAATGGAGATCAAGTAGCCATAGCAAAACTTGCCTTGTATAATTTTACAAATGAACAAGGTTTAGAAAAACTAGGAGAAAACCTATATGGCCAAACAGGAAATAGCGGAAATCCTACTTTTTTAACCGATGCAAATGGAAATTTCAGTACAGCTACTTTCGAAGGCGGTAAGCTAGAACAATCAAATGTAGATTTATCTGTAGCATTTGCCAATCTAATCACCTTGCAAAAAGCTTATGATTCAAGTAGTAAAAGCATTACAACTGCTGATCAAATGATACAAAAAGCAATCAACATGAAACGCTAAAATTAGTATTTCATGTTATTTTACCCTTTTTTGATTTGTTCAATAATATATTTTATCTCTTGCTCAAAAAATTCATAAACTCTAAGCTGTATTAATGACTCTTCTTCATTTTTGTCGATCAGACGTTCAAGTCTATGAAAATTTACCTTTTTAACATATCTTGGATTTTTCTTTAAAAGCATAGCAATATTTTTCAACAGCGAATCTAAGTTCAACTCATTTTTTAGTATTTTTTCTACATATTCTTTAGAAGTTTGCACTAAAATCGCTTGCCTGCTTTTATCATCAGGATAAATCTCACTTGCAATGTCAGCTAAAATTTGCCAACTTTCCTGTTTGATGTTTTTCTTTGCTACGATAATTGCTGCAAAAGTTTTGGCTCTAAATTCTAAAGACAAATGACTAGGTACAAAAAATTCTCTAAATTTAGATAAAAAGTTTGCAAATATACTCAACATACTCCACCTCAATGTTTTTTAAGATATTTTAAGATATTATTTCAATTGCCTTCTCTTAGACCTGTGCAATGCTATTTTTAAGCACCGCTTCAGGGTGGGAACACAGCAGAGCACTTAAACTTAGTGTGTGCCGCAGTAATCTGGGAGAGGGTTTTAAAGTTTAAAATACCCTTTAATATCTTCACAAATTCTAAAGAAATTTACCCCATTAATGTTTGGATTTGTTTTAAAATACTCATACATTCCTATAAAACCACTTTCAAGCTCTTTAGACTTTACTCCATAACTAATCGACAATGCCGCCTCTATAAAAGCTGCTAATTTATCACAATATTTCAAAGCTTTTCCATCAATAGCCTTAAAACGGTCTTCATTCACTGCATCTAAACTACCGCTATAAACACTTGGTTTATTATTAAAAATACGGTTTTCAAATTCATTTTTTACAAAAGCGCTTTCTTCATTTTGCCCTTCTCTAATACCAAGTATATAACTAAATTCTTCTCTAAAAGATAGCGGTATAAAAGGTAAAATTTTCTCATTAATAAGTTTCATTTCATACTCATTGATGATTTCATTTAAACCATCTATACCATATTTTACTGGAGAGATGATGTCTCTGGTTAAGCTTTCAGGCAAATCATGAAACAACGCACAATAAAAATTGCTTTCTATTCTACCATCACATGCTTTTACTTCTAAAGAATAAAAATAAGACAAAATGGCCACCACAAGCATATGCCCTAAAACCGCAGTTTCTGGAATCCTTGGAGTTTGTGCCCATCTTTTTTGAAAACGCAAACGTCCGCTTAGATCAATGATTTTTGAAATTTTTTGATTCAGTGCAATTTTTCTAGCTCCAATTAATTCATAATAATCTTCTAATTCTTCTTCCACCTTAGCCTTAATATCATCAATATCACTTAAAAATGAGCTAGTTTGATAAACTATATTAAACTCCCATCTTGTCGCAAAATACGAAGCAGCTTTTAAAACCAATCTTTCTTTTGTATAATCTTTACCTTGTAAAAAAAGCTCATAGCGTTTTAAAAACTCACCATTTTCTATATCTTGAATCATCGGTGCAATTTTACTTAACACCCAAGCACTTACTTGGTCATTTTTTGCACGCGTTATCTCATGATACACATCAGGGCGTATGTCTGTCACTACAACCCTACTTAAAAACTCAAAAATTCCTGCTTCTATGATAAAGCGCATATTAACATCTTTTTCCATTTTAGCAATAAAATATGCGATGATGAATTTATGCGCTTGCTTATCAAGTTCAACTAAATTGGTCATTCTGGGATAATCATTCCATCTTGATATAGAAGCAGCTTTGAAAATATGTTCTATCAATTCTACACTAATCATTTATTTCCTTTTTTGTTATGATTTTACTTTATTTTATAATCTTTAGCAAATTTTATTTTGATATTATGATTTGATATTTTATTGTAAAATATTTTTAAACTTATCATCAACATAAATACAAGGCTACTGTGAACAATTTTGAGGAATATTTGGATTTAATAAATAACACAAAATGGGGATTTATAGACAAAAATGGGGATTTTGTAATAAAACCGCAATTTGACTATATTGGTAATTTTAAAAAAGGACTTGCAATAGTCGGATATGGTATAAATTTATTTGATTGTAATGCAGAAAAATATGGTTTTATAAAAGAAAATGGAAAAATTTTAATAGATATACAATTTGATGAAGTTGGAGATTTTAAAGAAGGGCTTGCTAGAGTTAAACTGAATGAAAAATGGGGGTTTATAGATAAAAATGGGGATTTTGTAATAAAACCACAATTTGATGAAGTTGGAGATTTTATCGATGGAATATCATGGTTTAAATATGAATGGGATTACACAAACCATAAATATGGCTTTTTAGATAAAAAAGGAAATTTCACAATAGAGCCATTTTTTGATGATATTGGGTATTTTACAAAAGATACAATGCTTGTGCTTTCAGATAGCAAATGGGGAGTTGTAGATAAGAATAATGGTAATTTTATAATAGAGCCACAATTTGACAATATAGAGTGGTTTTGCGAGGACTTTTTTCAAATAAAACTAAACGGTGAATGGGGACTTATAAATAGCCTTGGAGAGATTTTAATAAAACCTAAATTTAACGATGTTAGATTCTTTAAAGAAGAGTTTGCTGGAGTAGAAATTGATGGAAAATGGGGATTTATAGACAAAAATGGGGATTTTATAATAAAACCACAATTTGATGAAGTTGGAGATTTTGAAGAAGGATATGCGAAAGTTGCGATAAAAATTAATAAACAATCTTAAAAAAAATTTAATTTTTATAAATTTTATGTTATTTTAATTAGAACTTGTGTTTTAATGAGCATTAATTAATATCGCAAATTATTTAAACCGCAAAACACACATTCTAAAACACTACTTTAAGAAAGTTTATATTATAAAAATTTAAATATGAGATTAAAATTATAATTTTTACAATAAAAATTTATCTTTTATAGCATTCTACCCAACTAAAACACAACTCTCAATTTAACAAATAAATACAGTTGTCTAAATTTCAATTTTGGAACAAAATAAACAATATACAAAATATTTTTTTCTTATATAAAGAAAAAATATTATTGATCATTATTTTAACTAAAAAGCTCTTTTGTTTTATAGAGTGTATATCCTTCATAATAATAGCTTGCGTCAATCCCTCTTGCAAAAATATTAAAACTATGAATATCATCACTCAAAGCATTTTGAAGTAAAATTTTTATCTCTACATCTTTAATAGGACTTCTTTGCATAGCCATTATATAATCATCTTTATCAATCAAACTCCAATCAATCACTTTTTTCAACTCTTTTTTAAGTATTAAATCAAGCCAAATTCTCATACTTCTGCCATTTCCTTCTCTAAAAGGATGAGCTACATTCATTTCTACATATTTTTCTACAATTTGTTCAAAGCAAGATTGCTCCATGAGTTCTATTTTTTTAATTGCCTCATGTAAATAAACAGCAGGAGCAAATCTAAAATTTCCTTTTGAAATATTTACCTCTCTTATTTTTCCTGCAAAATCATAAATATCTTCAAATAATTTTTGATGAATTGCCCTTAAGCTTTCAAAACTTCCTGCTTTTAATGTATCTAAAAAACCACTTTCAAATAAAGCTTTCGCTTTTAGTTTACTTATTCTTTCTTCTTCTTTGGCCAATTTTAGTTGATTTTTTATACCAAGTTTATTTGTAAGTATCATTTTAAACCTTTAAAGTTTATATTCTATAAGATATTTAATATAAACTTGATTAAAATTATGATTTAAAACTCTTTTGTTTCGCTTAATTTAAGATAAATTTCATCATTTTTACCAAGCTCTTTGTGATGATAAATGCTAAAAATACATCCTTCTAAATTCACGCTTAGCTCATAAAAATCTCCATAAAACACGCATTCTAAAATACTAGCTTTTAAAGGGGTTTGTGCTGTTGAAATTTGTATGTCATTAGGGCGTAAAATACCATTTTTACTTTGCAAATACTCTTTGAATTTCTCATCTAAAATTGTATTTGGATCTATAAAAAATGCCTCGCCCAAAAAGCAAGCACTATCTATATTTTTAGGCTTATAAAAAAGCTCTTTAGCACTTCCATAGTCTAAAATTTTCCCATCCTTAATCAAGGCTATATTATCAGATAAATAAAACGCATCGTCTTTATCATGTGTAACAAAAATAGCACTAAGCTTATGTTCTTTTAAGATATTTTTAATTTCTTTGCGCATTTTAACACTTAAAGTGTGATTTAAATTTGAAAAAGGCTCATCAAAAAGTATGATTTTTGGTCTTGCAACTATGGTTCTTGCTAGTGCCACCCTTTGAGCTTGTCCACCACTTAGTTCATTTGGATAGCGTTTTAAAAGTGTATTTAAATTTAAAATTTCTAAAACCTCATCTAGTCTTTGTTTTTGCTCATTTTTACTTAAAGAGCTTATACCAAAACATATATTTTCTTCTACATTTAAGTGCGGAAATAAAGCATAATCTTGAAACAAAACCCCCACATCACGATCTTGCGGGATCAAATAAACATTTTTAGAGGCAACTAGTTTATTTGCTATATAAATACTACCATCATTAATTTCAAAAAATCCAGCTATACAACCAAGTAAAGAGCTTTTACCACAACCACTCTCACCTAAAACACTGACAATCTCGCCTTCTTTTAAGCTCAAAGAAATTCCCTTTAAAACATCTGTTTTTCCAAAAGATTTATAAAGATTATCAATTTTTAAGACTTCCATTATTGTCCTTTTTGGTTGTTTTTGTTTTGCAAATAATGCATTAAAAATGTAGGGATAATCCCAAATAATACTATAATCAAAGATGGCAAAGAAACATTATAAATCAACTCATTTTCACTATAAGCAAACACAAGCGATGAAAGAGTTTGAAAACCTGAAGGTGAAAGTATAGTCGAAATAGGCAATTCTTTTAAAATATCTACACAAATGATCACCGCAGCTAAAGCCAAATAATGTTTCATTAAAGGAAAGTGAATTTGAGTGAAAATTTTAAATGGTTTTGATTTTAAGGTTAAATTAGCATAGTCGATATTTTTTGAAATTCGCTCGTAGCCTGATTGTGTTGCAAAAATTCCAGAAGCCAAAAATCTCACAAAATATCCAAAAAACAATACCATAAAGCCTCCGCCTATAGCATATTCAAATGATAAAAGATCAAAAATATAATTTAGCACACCCAAAATCACCAAAATTCCCACAGCAACAACAGCTCCAGGTAAAGAATATCCCAAAGTTGTCATCCAAAGAACAAACCTAGATGCTTTTGTATTGTTTAAACGCACCACAAAACACAAGTAAAACGCCACTCCCACAATAGCAAAAGAACTCACCAAAGCCACGCTAAGGCTATAGAATGCAGGTGTTAAAACATTGCTTAAATTTTGCATAAAATTAAAACCCGCCCAATAAACAAGCCATATTATAGGTACAATGAAAGCTAAAAATGCTACCAAAAAACACCACAAAAAGGCTAAAAATGCTCTCATGCCTTTAAGCTCATCTTTTGGGGTGGGCAAAAATATATTTTGATTAAAACCTTTTTTGCCTCTTTGAATTTTTTCTAAAAGCATTAAAAGTGCAATAAACACAAGTAAAGTTACACTTAAAGCCACGGCACTGACTTCATCACCACCGCTTCCCCAAGTTCTAAAAATTCCTGCGCTAAAAGTGTCTACACCAAAATAAGCCACCAAACCATAATCACTTAAAACTTCCATAGCCACCAAAAGCAAAGCACCCACTATACCCACACGGCAAAACGGCAAAATCACTTTAAAGAAAGTTTTTAAATTAGATGCCTTAAGTGTTTTAGCACTTAAAATGATATTTCCAAGTCCATAAGCAAAAGTATTTTTGGCAAAAAAATACACATAAGGATAAAGCGCAAAGGATAAAATCACAACCGCACCATAAGCATTCATTATATCTATACGCCTATCAACGCCTAAAAAAGTAGGTATTAAGCCTTGAAATTCAAACAAATCAATCCAAACAAAACCCATTACATAAGAAGGTATAGCTAAAGGTAAGATTAAAAGCCATTCAAAAAATTTCGAGCCAAAAAATTTATAAAAAGCTATCAAATAAGCACTGATTAAACCGATAACCAAACAAAGAACTAAAGTGCCAAATAAAATCCAAGCACTACCAAAAACATAACGCGGTAAGACATTTTTGCTTAAATGTTTTAAGGTGTGAACATCTATAAAAGGTAAATGTAAGATAATAGCAAGTATAGGCAATATAATCAAAATACAGAAAAAAAAGGTGGCAAAAGACCACCTTAGACTTAAAAATTTCAAGTTTTATTTTTCCTTAATTATTTCCATTTAACTTCATCAAAAATCATCAACGCTTCTTTAGCATTACCCCAATAAGCTTCAAAATTTGGTTTTTCGACTTTAAACTCACCCCATGATTGTAAAATTTTAGCAGGTTTTACTTCTTTATTTACTGGGTATTCATAGTTTTGGTTTGTTAAAATTTCTTGTGCTTCTTTTGAAAGCATAAACTCGATAAATTTAATCGCTGCTTCTTTATTTTTAGAAGTTTTTAAAACACCTATACCACTTACATTGATATGCGTTCCTCTACCATCTTGGTTTGGAAAAATCACTTTTACTGAATTTGCTGCTTCGATATCTTTAGGATTTTTTGAGTTTGCTAAATGACCTAGATAATAGCTATTTGATATAGCTACATCACCTTCTTTTGCATAAATCGCACGGATTTGATCACGATCCCCACCTTTTGGAGTACGTGCAAGATTATTTGCTATACCTTGAGCCCATTCTTTTGCTTTTTCTTTACCTAAAGTGTCAATCATTGCGCTTAATAAAGAGATATTATAAACATTGTTTGAACTTCTTACTAAAACTTTACCTTTAAATTTAGGATCTGCTAAATCTTCATAAGTTTTGATTTCTCCATCTTTAATTCTATCTTTAGAAGCGATGATAATTCTTGCTCTTGTTGTAAAAGCATACCACTCATTGTTTTTACCTCTTAATTCTTTTGGAGAAAGTTTTTCCAACTCAGGAGAACTTACTGAAGTAAAAAGATTATTAGTACGAACTTGCTCTAAATTTCCTGCATCTGCAGTCATAAATAAATCCGCTTTTGAATTTTTACCTTCTACTTCTAATCTTTTAGCAAGCTCATTTGCTTTAGCTTGTACCACATTGATACTAATGCCTGTTTTTTCTTGAAATAGTTTAAAAATTCCTTTATCAGAATCATAATGACGATGTGAATAAATCGTTAATTCTTGAGCACTTAAGCTCATAGCAGTTAATAAAGATAATAAAACTACTTTTGCTTTCATTTTAGAAATTCCTTTAATTTAAATTGAAATTGATAAGGATTATTATATTCTTTTAAGTTTTAATATTTTCTTAAAATGTTAAATATTGTTGAATAATATATATTTTGTTTTTATTAATTTTATCATCCAAAAAACAATTTTTTATATAATTTTTATATAATTTTTATATAATTAATAAATATATTTATAATATAGTTGCTATAAGGAGTTTCCATGCAGCAAAACCGTAGAAACTTTCTCAAATGGAGTTCATTGTTTGGTGGTTTAACTTTAAGCCCAATAAGTTTAAGTGCCAATTTACTACAAACCCCACCATTAGTAAGCAAATGGGCAGGATGTAATGTAAATTGTGGTACAAAATGTCCTATAAAAGTACATACTCAAGATGGTATCATACAATATGTAAGCACCGATAATGAAGGTGATGATAGCTTTGAAAAAAGACAAGCAAGAGCATGTGTTAGAGGTAGAAGTTCAAGGTATAAAGTATATAATGCAAACCGCATTACAAGACCTCTAAAAAGAGTGGGTAAACGAGGTGAAGGTAAATTTATACCTATTTCTTGGGAACAAGCACTAGATGAGATCGCTTCTAAAATGAAAGAAGTAAAAGAAAAATATGGTAATGAAAGTTTTTATATAAACTATGCAACAGGAACAACTGGAGCGATTATTAATCGCTGCACAAAAGGTCCTTGGGCAAGGCTTTTAAGTCTTTATGGTGGGTACTTAAACTATCACAACTCCTACTCCACTGCGCAAATTTCAAATGCTATGAATTTTTTCTATGGAGGCTCTCCTGCAAGCGACATAGCTACTTTAAGATCTGCAAAACTTGCTATATTTTTTGGAGCAAATCATGTTGAAACAAGAATGGGAGGCGGTGGCATAGGATATGCCTACCAAAAAGCACTAGAAGAAAGCGGATGTAAAATCATTCATATAGATCCTAGATACAATGACTCAATGATAGGCCATTGTGATGAGTGGATCCCTATTGCACCTGGCACTGATGCTGCCTTGATAGCAGCTCTTGCTTATGTCATGATAAAAGAAAATTTAATCGATAGAAAATTTTTAGACACTTACACCATAGGTTTTAGCGAAGCAACACTACCAAAAGATGCTCCAAAAAATTCAAGCTATGAAAGTTATGTTTTAGGCTTAAGCGATGGAGTTGAAAAAACACCACAATGGGCAAGTAACATCACAAAAATTCCTGCACGCCGTATTTTACAACTTGCAAGAGAAATCGCAACCACAAAACCTTGTTTTATAGAACAAGGCTGGGGAGTACAAAGACATTCTAACGGAGAACAAAGTGCTAGAGCTATTGCAACCTTAGCCTGTATGATTGGAAGCATTGGTATAGAAGGTGGTAATACAGGATGTCGAACAAGATCAAGTAAAATATATGACATAATAGGAATGCCTTTTAAAAATCCAATAAAAGATTCTATACCTTGTTTTTTATACACCGATGCAATTTATCGTGGAAAAGAAATGACTGATCTTAGCGATGGGGTGCGTGGAACTAAACAGCTAAAACAAAACATTAAATTTATTTTCAATACAGCTGGAAATTGCTTAACAAACCAACATAGCACTATCAAGGAAGTTGATAAGATTTTAAGCGATGAGAATTTATGTGAATGTATAGTAGATGTAAATATAACTAGAACGCCTTCTAATAACTATGCAGACTATATTTTACCGGATGCAACCACTTTAGAGCAAGAAGATTTTATAAGACCTAGTGCGGGACATTATAGCAATAGGCCTTATATTATTTACTGTCAAAAAGCTATTGAACCTGTAGGTCAAGCAAAACCTATCTACGAAATGTGTCTTGAGCTTGCTAAAAGACTTGGTATAGAAAAAGAGTTTAGCGAAGGTAGAACACAAAAAGAATGGTTAAAATACCTTTATGAAGAAAGTAGAAAAATCAACCCTATTTTACCAAGCTTTGAAGAAATGTCTTCTAAAGGACTTGTAAAATTTGATCCTGTTAAGCCAACAGTTGCACTTGAAAACTTCATAAAAGATCCTGTCAAAAACCCTCTAAAAACCCCAAGTGGTAAAATTGAAATTTATAGTATAGAATTAGCAAAAATGCAAAAAACATGGATCCTAAAAGAAGGTCAGCAAATCGTTCCTATTGCGGTATTTGAAAGCCAAAGAGAAGGTCCTTTGGATCCACTTAAAGAAAAATACCCTATACAATTTTTTGGATACCACTACAAAGGAAGAACGCATTCAAGTTTTTGGGAAATTCCACAAATTAGAGAAGTCAACCCTCAAGAAATTTGGGTAAACACTATAGACGCACACCAAAGAAAAATTAAAACCGGTGACACCATACGGGTCAAAAATGACCTAGGGATTATCCAAGGCGTTGCAAAAGTCACCCCTAAAATCATACCAGGTTGTGCTGTAACTCCACAAGGAGCATGGGTAAAATATGAAAATGGTATCGATGTGGGAACTTGTGTCAATTCTTTAGCAAGCTTACTACCAACTGCTATTTCCAAAGGAAATGGTCAGCATTCTATTTTAGTTGAAATCGAAAAAGCATAAGGGGACAAAATGAAACTAGAAGAAAATTCACAATTTGGTTTTATGCTAGATCAAAGCAAATGCGTGGGCTGTAGAACCTGTTCTTTATCATGCAAAGATTACAAAAATATGCCTATTGGGGTTAATTTTCGCCGTGTATTTGAAACAGAAGGTGGAGAGTGGACCTGTATGCAAGATGGTAGCGTTGAGCAAAATGTATTTGCTTACTATACTTCAATATCTTGCAACCACTGCTCTAATCCATCTTGTCTTAAAGTGTGTCCAACCGGTGCAACCATGAAGGTAAAATGGGGTATAGTTATAGTAGAAGATAGCATGTGCATAGGTTGTAAAGCATGTGCTATGGCTTGTCCTTATGGTGCTCCACAATTTAATCACGAAAGTGGCCATATGAATAAATGCGATGGATGTTATGATAGGTTAAAAGAAGGTAAAAACCCTATCTGTGTTGACTCATGTCCTTTTAGAGCACTGAAAGCAGGAGATATCACAAAGCTTAGAGAAGCGTATGGAAATTTATCCTCCATAACACCTTTACCCGATGCATCGATAACCCACCCTAATTTATGCATAGTACCTGAAAAAAACACTCTAGCTTCAGGCAATAAAAGTGCGATTTTTCATCTACCACAAAACCACCAAGGAGTAAAAAATGACATCATTTAGTCACATTTTAAGCGAAATGCCATTGGTGCTTTTTACCATTTTATCTCAAGCTGTTATAGGGCTTAGTTTCGTATATGCTCCAGCTTTCATCAACGGATACAAAAACCACACCCATTTGAAATCATTTGGCTTGATTTTAGGTGTAGCTATGCTTGTTGCTTTTATCCCTTCTTTATTTCATTTAAATGATATTACACACATTTTAAATGTATTAAATAGAATGGGAGTATTTTATGCTAATAACGCTTGGCATATAGGGTGGATGAATAATGAAATTTTATTTGTTTCTCTTGTATGTGCTTTAGGATTTTTGCTCTATATAAAAACAAAAAACTGGGTGTTTTACCTTGCATTAGCATGTGGAGTTTTAGGCATTTTCTTTATGAGTGGAGCTTATGGGACTATGCAAGAAAGCGTTCCCACTTGGAATTTTAAGATAACCTTACTTTATTTTTTTGCTAGTGCTGTATTTTTAGGAGCTATTGTATATTATTGTTTTTTTGAAAATAGCGAACACGAAAGAAAGATGTCGTTTTTTGCAGGATTAGTAGGCATAGGTTTTTTAAGCACAGCGATAGTTTTGCAAACTTTACACGTAGGTCAAACATGGATCATGGGACTTGTAAATCCTTTTGAGCTTTTAGGTGGTACTTATGTGTGGTTTATATCACTTTCTTTTGTCTTTTTAGGGCTTGGAATTAGCACATGGTATTTACACAACTACTTACATGACAAATTCAAAAGCAAATTTTTTGCGTATTTTGCCTTGTTTTGCTCTTTTTTAGGGGTATTTACCACTAGAATGTTATTTTATGGACTTATAAGCACACAAATCATGCTAGGACATTTTTAATGAAACAATTAGCTATAGATGTTTTTATAAGCTTTATACAAAATCCACCCAACCAAAGTTTGCTAAACCAAATCAAAGAAAACAAACTTTGGCAAGATTGGTTTTTAAAAAACGAAAATCCTTTGCAGATAGAAGCCTTAAAACTTCTATCTAGCAATGAAGATGAAGCACTTATAGGAAGTGATTTTGTGAGTTTATTTATAAGCGATATTGAGTATACTAAAGCACCTCCTTTTGCTTCTTTTTATCTTGACAAAGACAAGGAAATTTACTCTTCAAATTCTAATAAAATCAAAGATATTTTTTTAAATCATCGTTTTTGTGATTTTTTAGAAAATGAACCTTCAGATAGTCTTGTTAATGAGCTTTTATTTATTAAAGAACTCATCAACACAAAAAACAACAAAGCCCTAAAAGATTTTTTAGAGAAAGAATTTTTTACTTGGTTTTATCTTTGGAGCAAAGATCTACTAAATGGCTCTAAAAGCAATTTTTACAAAGGCTTGTCAATGCTCATGGAAGATTTCTTTCAAGAACTAGAAAAAAATTTATAGCAATTTAACACAAATCAATTTTTTCTTTTTAACTAGGAGTTAAAATATCCTTTTTAGTTTTATAAAAAGGATATTAAATGACAAAAGAACAAATTCAAATCATCAAAGATTGTGTGCCTGTTTTACAAAAAAATGGCGAGATTTTAACTAAAGAATTTTATAAAATCATGTTTGAAGAATACCCTGAAGTCAAACCCATGTTTAACATGCAAAAACAAGCTTCAGGTGAACAACCAAAAGCCTTGGCTATGGCTATTTTAATGGCAGCTAAGAATGTAGAAAATTTAGAAAACATGCGATCTTTTGTAGACAAAGTTGCCATTACTCATACTAATTTAAATGTCAAAGAAGAACACTACCCTATCGTTGGTGCTTGTCTTTTAAAAGCTATCAAAGTGGTATTAAACGCAGATGAAGCTACACTAAAAGCTTGGGAAGAAGCTTATAAAGCGATCGCGCAATTTTACATCGATATCGAAAAAGAAATCTATGCAAAAAACAACTAAGCTTTGATTTTTCAAAGCTTAGCGTAAAAAGGCTATCCCTGCTTTTGCTATTTTCACATCTTCTTCCAAGTGTGCTCCACCCACACCTATACCTCCAACAACTACACCATCAATCAAAATAGGCATCCCACCAGGCATAATGGAAAATTGCTCATCTAAATAACGAATATCTTCAGGGATCTTACCCTCTTTTACCCCTTTAAAAATCACCGCAGTTTCTCTTTTTTGCGAAGTAGCAGTATAAGCCTTTTTATAACTAGCATTAAGCGTATGCACTCCTGCTTTGTCATCTCTTAAAACCGCTAAAATTTGACCCGATTTATCCACTATGGTAATGCTTACATGAAAACCATTTTTTCTTGCTTCTTTTTTAGCTAAATCCAAAATCCCCTCAACCATTTGCGTAGTTAAAACAGGCTCTTTAACAAGCTCATAAGATTTTGCCACCAAACTTACTCCCAAAAACACGCATAAAATAAATATTTTTCTCATCTTTTTCCTTTAAAATTTCTCCACCGCATTTTTTGCTAATTCTTTAATATCGCCTTTTAGTTCTTGAATTCGACCATTTTGTGCTAGTAAAATCCGATTAGCCATATCAAAATACACATCATCATGCGTAATCGCAAAAATCGTCTTTCCTTGCTCTTTTAATAAAGGCAAAAGCTTAGTATAAAAAAACTTTCTAAACATAGGATCTTGATCAGCCGCCCACTCATCTAAGATCAAAATATCTCTTTTTTCAAGTAAAGCATTAAGCATGGCTAATCGCTTTTTTTGTCCTGCTGAAAGCTTTATCGTGCTAAAGGCATTCCCTACAAGCTCTACTTTTTCATTTAACTCTAAAACTTCAAGCCAATACGCCAAATCATCTTTACTAAATTTCTCATCTTCTAAAACATATTCAAACAAATGAAAATCACTAAAAATCGCACTAATCAAACCTCTATACTCATAGATATTTTCAGAAGTAATTCTCTCATCATCTAAAAAAATATCTCCTTTAAAATCCGTAAAAAGCCCCGCTAAAATCATAGAAAAAGTTGACTTACCACTACCATTTTTACCGATTAAAAACACACATTCACCTTTTTTGAGTTCAAAATCAACCGGTTTGAGTGCAAATTTTTCATTATACGCAAATGATACATTTTTAAAAGAAAGTTTTTGCCATGCTCGTTGTTTTTGGCATATATGAAATTCAGGAGTGTAGTTTTTTAAATTAAGATTAGAGATTTTATCTAAAGCGATCGTTGCCATTAAAAGTGTTGGAAAACTTCCTATCATACCTGCTAATGGCGCTCTTAAAAAAAGCACACTTAAAGCGATCGTTGTTGCATTTTGCAAGCTAGTCAACTCATACGCTAAAACGAGGTAAAACTCCACCCCAACCAAAGCCAACATGGCACTATTGCTCCAGTTATTAGATAAAATATGCAAAACATTGCCCATGGTGGAACTTTTTTTCTTTTTTAGTGCATTTTTTTCAAATTCATTTTCATAATAATACTTCGCTCTTAAAGGATTTAGCGTAAGTTCTTTGTGGCCTTGTAGGATATTTTGGTAATTTTTTTGCAAAGCATCATCATTTTCCCTTGCATTTTTAAAGTAAAAATACACCTTACTCATTAAAAAGTTATCCACAAGCAAAACACACACGATCCACACCAAGCACAGTAAAAAAATTTCCAAAGAAAGATACGCGATGTATGCACCAGTACAAATGATCAAAACACTTGATTGTATAAATTCAGGAAGTCTTAAAAGCCCAAAAGAAATACTACGCACATCGTTATTTAACGAAGCTAAAATTCTAGCTTTAGTAGTGTTTAAGATACTCAAAACACTTGTATTTAAAATTTGCTTGACCACTCTTCGTTGCATTTTAAAAATGAAATTTTGACCAAAAGCACTTAGAGCAATTTCCACAAAAGAAGAACTCGCAAAAAATACAAGCAACAAAAGTACAAAATATACAATGATGCTCAAATTTTCAAATCTCGTTTTTAATAAAAACTCATTAATAAAAACTAAAGTCAATACACCCAATATACTTGTAAAAATACTAAAACATAAAAAAAGAATGATTTTAAATTTATTTTCTTGAAACAAAACCCATAAAAAACTCACAGTGATGCCTTTAATAATAATTGTAAAAATTATAACCACTTATTTATAATAGGTTTTCTCTTTTAAAAACCTATCTCCCAAGACATACAAACCATTATAATACTTTAAGTATTATGTTAATATTTTATTTTATAAATTTTCTTTAATTAAAAATTTATAATTTCAATGTTAGTATTGCATTGTTATTAATAATATATTTGTAGTAATTGCTGCAACATATATAAACAAACACAGGCTGATTAAATATATTAATTATTTTGAAAGGACTTTTTCAATGTATATAAACACACCTAAAAATCACCTCACGGGGGGGGGATACGATAATTTTCATTTTGGCTTAAGTGCTTTAGCTTCTTTAAAAAACTTTAAAAACTTCAATCTTTTAAAACTTTCTTTATTTACTATTTTTTCATTAAGTTCTTTAGAAGCAGCTATTCAGGCAGATTATGATAAAAGTTCTAATGCTTATATTATCACAAAGCATAAATTTAATAATAATGATGTATATGATTATACAAACAATACTTATAAGTTTTTAAATGGTAAAAACTTCTATGGTCAAATGGCTAGTAATAAAAATCTATCTCATATTACTTTAATTTATGATAATCCTAAAGATAATACTAGTGCATTGCATTTTAGACAAGACATACTCACTCCAAGCATTAAAGAAGATATTTTTGTAATTAATGGCTTTCATGGAGCTTATTCTTCTAACACCACCATGAATCAAATCAGCTATATACCTTTTTTAGTTTCTGCTTATGCTTTTAATGCTAAAGCAAATAATAATACCTTAGTATTAAAAGCAGGAGAATTATCTTCAGTATATTATTTAAAACCAACCAATAAAGAAGTAATCAATCCTAAGGCTAGTGGTTTGGATAATAAATATAATTTTTTAATTACTCCTGCTATAGCTAGAAAAGGTGAAGCGAGCAATAATACTTTAAATTTCTTAAAAGATGCCTATGTGAATATGGGTGTTGAGAACACTTATACCTTAGCCTTAAATGGAGCACCTTATATAGTAGGTGCTTTTGGTATAGATGCTAATACTAATAATAATACTGTAATATTAAATGATGGAGTAAAGATAGACTTTCATACTACTCCTTATCAGCAAAGTGCTTTAAATGATGGTGATATTTTTGATGAAAGAATGACTCATGTGGTTGGAGCTATAGCTTATAATGCTAATGCAAATAATAATAAATTACTTATTAATGGTGCTTCATTAATTGTGCATGGTCCAAGTGGATCATATTCTACTTCAGCTGCTACACATATGGCAGGTGGCTTTGTGGATGTTAATAATAATCAAAGCTATGAGGTAAGAGGAAATAGTGTTATTATAAATGATTTACAATTAGACTTAAGAGTAGATGCTAAAAATACTCCTTTAGCTTATAATGCTGTATTAGTAGGTGAGATATTTGGTGGTAGGATTATGAAAGGTAATGCTTATAAAAACACCATAGATATCAAAGACTTACAAACCTTATTAGAACTTAATAATAATATAGAAGTAAAAGCACTCTTAGACTTTTATGCAGGTGTAACTAATAATGGTATAGCTAATGATAATAGTGTTAGAATTCATCTTAAAAAGCCATTTGAGATTAATTCTAATTTTACAGGAAAAAATGAGTTTAATATTTATGGAGGGGTAGCGACTAAAGGAGCTAGTGGAAATAGCATTCATATTGATGGAGATTTAACCCAAGGACTTACTGTTGAAGATAACCAAGATAAAATTCAAATCATAGCAGCACAAACTCTAAGTTCTAAGGCAAATAATAATAGCATTGTTATTAACAACTCAAATATTGCTATGCCTTTATTTTTATATGCAGTTTCTAAAGCTAATTTAGATAATAAAGATTATTATGCAAGTAGTGCTTATGCTAATAGCATAGTTTTAGATAATGTAAAATCAGGTAGAAATCTAACTGCTATTATAGAAGCTGATAATTTAGAAAAAAATACTATTAATTATAATCTTGTGCAATCCTTAACCAATGCTTCTAATATAGATAAAGGTTCTAAAGTTATACTAAGAGCTAATCAAAAGGCTAATGATAATACTTTAAATATTAAAGATTATTCTAGTAAGGCTAGGGATAATGTATATATTATTAAGGCTAAAGATGAAAGCACTAATAATAATATAATATTTGATAATATAACCCTAGGCACAGCTTCTAATAAAAGAGAAGGTGAAATAGTAATTAGTGCAGGTATAGCTAAGAATACGCATGATAATTATACACATATACATAATCTAAATATAGATGAGTATAAAGACAATTTTAGTATTGTCATAGCAGCTTCTGGTGTATATGGTAAGAATGATAAAAGCTATAATAATACTTTATATCTAAGTGGTGATATTAATATTTTTAACCATACTGATGCAAAAGTATTAGTAACAGGTAGCTTTTTACGAATTCAAGAAGATAATAACTTTAAATCACAAGCTCTAACGCATCAAAGTGGTACTAACAATCACTTAGTGCTAAATACAAACATAACAACAAATACTATCAATAACTTTGATCATTATAGCTTTATATTAAAAGATAATATTCAAGCTTATTTAAGTGCTAAAGAAGCTATTTATCTTTCTAAAGATAGTTCTATTAATGTGTATACAAATAATGAGATAAAAAACAAAAGCTTTGTTCTAATGCAAAGTGAAAAAGGCTTTGTTAATGCTAATAATAAAAGATTAAATCAACAAGATTTACAACAACTTTTAAACACTATAAGCAAAAACAATTACAAACTACATCAAAACATCAAAGCAAAAACTCAAAAGGCTAATTGCACCCTAAGTGTTAGCAAAGATGCTAAAAGTATTTATGTTAATTTAAATTAAAAGCTAGAAAGGATTTAACATGAAAAAGTTAACACATCATATCATGCTCTCAGGTATAACAGTATCTTTACTTTTCTCTCCACTAATGGCAACAACTAAGATTAAACCAAATCAATTACCTAGTGGAGGTAAATTTACACATGGAACAAGTGGAAGTATAAACACTAACAATAATATTATGAATATAACGGGTGATAAAACAAACTCTGTTATCCAATGGGGTGGTGGTTTTAGTATAGGAGAAAAAGCTCAAGTTAATTTTAAAGGTGAGAATAAAAACTATTTAAACATTGCTCATGGAACAAGTAAATCTACCATAGAAGGTATATTAAATGCAGATGGTAATAATGTCTTTTTAATCAATCCTAATGGAGTAATCATTACTAAAACAGGAACTATTAATGCTAATCGCTTTGTGACTTCAACTTCTTCTATGAGTGATGCTGATATGAAAACATTTGCTAATTTAAAAGATTTAAGTGCAGGAACAAGCTTTTCTCCTGTGTTTAACTCACAAAAAGCAGGTAATGTAGTAAATATGGGTAATATTAATGCAAATGATGTATTGCTTATAGGGAATAAGGTGGATATACAGAGTGGTAAAATAGGTAAAGAAAATTCTAAAACACATTTAGTAGGTAATGATGTGTATATAGATGCAGATAATGTAAAATTAAATTCAACCATAGATGTTACTGCTATGAATGGTGGCCATATACAAAGACAAATGAATAAATTTGCTAATGATGATTATAAATTTGGTGAAAATGCAACAATAAACAATGTAAATTACACAGAAACTAATGGACAAATACGCAATGGAAATTCTTCTAACTTCAAAAAGATTTTAACCATAGGTAATATGGGAGATGAAAAAGCTAATGCTACAGAGTGGTTTTATTTTGCTAAGGGTTGGAATGAAAATCAAGGAGAAACTAGAAGTATAGATGAATTTAGATTAGTAGGTAATATAGATTTTAGTGGTAATCAAGGACAAAACAAAGAAGGTAGTCAAAACTATACAAATTATTGTATAGATGGTCTTGGTTGTACTTCTATGATAGTTGGGACAGATTATTACAATAATGCTTTTAACAAAACTTTTGATGGACAAGGATATACTTTAAAAAATATTAATATAGATACAACAACATTAGACAATAAACCACAATATGTTGGTATATTTGGAAATGCCAAAGATGGAGCTACATTTAAAAATATCAATGTAGATTATGGTAAGGGTGGTATAAAGGCAGAAAATAACAATGGTAATCTTCATGTAGGTGGATTTATTGGGGAATCTTATAATAGCACATTTACCAATATTTCTTTAAATAATATAGGTGATATTAGTAGTAGTAGTAATGATGATTATTCCTATGTAGGTGGTTTTGCTGGGCGCGATGCTTATAGTACATTTGAAAATATCTCTTTAAATAATATAGGTAGTGTTAGTAGTGGCGCTGATTATTATGTTTACGCAGGTGGATTTGGTGGATGGACTTTTTATAGTATATTTTCCAATATCTCTTTAAATCATATAGATAGTATTAGCGGCAGTAGTAATGGTAATTATTCTTTTTCCCATACAGGTGGTTTTGCTGGAAGCGCTAGTGGTGATTTTTCCAATATCTCTTTAAATGATATAGAAAGTATTAGTAGTAAGGCTATAGTTGACAGTTACTCAGGTGGTTTTGCTGGACAAGCTTATAGTGGTAAATTTATTAACATTTCCTTGAATAATATAGGCAATATTGTAAGTAATAATAGCCACAGTTCCAGAGCGGGTGGTTTTGTTGGAAGTTTTGCGCAAACATCACCTGATAGTGCAGTTAGAGTTTTTTTTGAAAATATCTCTTTAAATAATATAAATAATATTAGTAGCAGTGGTGGTGGTTCCTACACAGGTGGTTTTGCTGGGTGGATTAGTAATTCTGTTGTTGGTACATTTACTAATATTTCTTTAAGTGATATAGATAGTATTAGTAGTGGCAGTAATAGTAATAGTGGCAATTCATGCGCAGGTGGTTTTGCTGGATATATTTCTGGATATGGTGGATTAATTTCTGGAGACATTAGATTTACAAACATCTACATGTATTTTAAAGATGATGCAAAAATTACAGCTAGTGGTGATGATCGTAATCGTGAAAATAAAGCAGGTAAATTTTATGGTTATAAGAATAATAAAGAAGATACAGATATCATTTTCAACAACATCCACATTTATTATAAAGATAACACATTAGATAATGCAAATGCTAGTAGCGGTGATGAAGTCAATGCTGATTCTAACAACAAAACCAATAAGGAAATCAACCTCCATACTTATAATGGCAATGATAACAAACATAATGAATTCCTAGATAAAGCAAAACATGTTACTGGTGCATCTATCACCCCGCCAACCATAACCCCACCAAGCAAACCAGAACAACCAGATGTTTCTGAAGGTGTTAGTAGTGATGTTAAACTAGATAAAGATGATCTAAATATTCCTGTATTAAATGATATATTAAATGATATATTAAATGGAAAATATTCTGTAAGTATAGATGATCTAGGAAATATCAAATTTACTCCAACTGATAAAATCACTCTTGATTCTGTTAAACAAAGTTTAGATTTCTTAAATGAATTTTTCAAACAAGAAGGAATGGAAGAACTTTTAAATAAATTTGAAAGTGATTTAAAAAACAAGTATGATAAAGCTTTAGCATTAAAAGATTATTTACAAACAACTATTAAAAGTGAAACTCAAGGAATTGTTAATGAATTTAATGCAATAAAACAAGCATATGAAGAAGAATTGAAAAAATACAATTACTATGTAAATTTACTCAATGAAGGAAAATCAATTGATAATTTTGATTTTACAGAAAGTGCTAAAAAAATAAAAGAATATAAAAATCAACTTGATGGATATATAAGTGATATTAATGATAAAATTGCAACAAAATACAATCAAGAAATAAAAGAACAATTTAAATATACTGATTTTACCATCAAAAATGATTTGTTTTATTCTAATATGCAAATACCTAATCAACCATCAATCCCTGATACAGGTAGTTCTAGTCTAAGCTTTGAACAAACTTCATCTTTCAATCTAAAAGGAGATGAAGCTATTAAAGAAGAAGAACAAGTTGAAGTAGTAGAAGAAACTTCATTGACGCAAAAAGGTAAAATTTGTATAGTAAGTGATAATTATAAAACTATGAATTCTTGTTTAGTTAGTGGAATGTAAATATTTTGCTAGGATAGCTATATCCTGGCAATAATAATGAGCATATTAATAAATGCTCATATTAAATACTATTTTGATTGATCAATAAATATAAAAACAAAAATTCTTGATTTTAAGAATAAAAAGGAAAAACCATCATGAAAAAACTCTCTCTTTGTATTGTAGCTATTAGCTCTTTAGTTTATGCTAATAATGGAAGTATTACCATAGTAAAAAATGATATAGAAAAGGCTATAGAGCTATCCCCTGATAGAAACCTCCCTCAAAACAAAGCTTTGAAAGAAAATCTAAAAACCAAAGATGATTATATAAAAAGCCAAGAAGCTAAAAAAGACTTTGAAGAAAAAAAGAAAGCTTTAAAAGAAAAACTACAACAAGAAGAGGAAGCTAATGAGGAAACTACTAATACAAACAATGATAAAACTAATACTAGTATAAATGATAATAATTCTAACTCAACTAATGATACTACTAATACAAACAACCAAACCAATACTAATTCTAACAATAACACCCCTACCATCAAAAAAATAAAAACCAAATACAAATTTGTCATCTCTAATAAAAATACTAGCTTTGAAAAACTAGGTATTAAAGAAGAAGATTTACAATTACTCATTAGTGAGTTTAGTACAAGAAAATTAAACTTACAAGATTTACAAGATATATCTAATATTATTGCTTATTATTTTCAAGTTAATGGCTATCCTGCAGCAACAGCTTATGTGCCCCAACAAGAATTTGAAGATAGTGTACAAATTAATATAGCCTTAGGAACACTAGGTAAATATGTAGTAAAGAATAAAACTAGCATAAAAGATCATTTCATAGAAAATAAACTTAATGAAAGAATCAAAGGTAAAATCATTTCTACTGCATTAATAGAAGATAGTGTATATAAAGTCAATGAAATGTATGGGATAACAACCCTAGCAGGATTACAAGCAGGAGAGAATATAGGAGAGACTGATGTAGTCATAGAAGTAATGCCTGATACCAAGGCTAATGTATTATTATATGCTGATAATTATGGTATTGAAAGTGCAGGGGATATTAGAGCAGGTATTAGTATGGGTTTTAATTCTATACTTAATATGGGGGATTATTATAATTTTTACTTACAATCAAGCAATGAAAAACAAATCAATTATGGAGCAAGTTATACTTTCTTTTTAGGAAATTTAAAAATTACTCCAAGTATTTCTCAAGGAACTTATTCTTTAGGTGGAATTTATGAGGGTTTAGGTTTTAGTGGTAAATCAAGAAATATTGGTATAGACTTTTCTTATCCTGTGTGGATTAATACTTATTCTTCTTTATACTTTACTTCTAGTATATATCATAAGATATTAAGTGATACTAGTTTAGATGTTATAAGCTTTGATAAGCATTCTAATGTAGGGAGTATGGGTTTAGAAGGTTTATTTAGAGGCTTTGAAAACAATACTCTTGCTTATGCTGGCAAAATAAGCATAGGTAAGGTTAATAATGATAGTGTAGATATTATATCTAATAAAGGCTTTGGTTGGTTTAGAAAATTAAATGCTAGTTTGAATAATTATTATAGTATTAATGAATACATCACCCATACACTTAATCTTAACTATCAAAAGGTATTAGGGAATTTTGAACTTGATTCTTCAGAGAGTTCATCTTTGGGTGGAGCTTATGGAGTAAGAGCTTATGATAATGGAGAGGGTGATGGAGATAATACTATAGTGGCTAATTTTGGTATAAGGGTTAATATACCTAATACTAATTTTTATTTTACTCCCTTTTATGATATAGGTTATGCTTGGTATGAAAAAAAATCATCAGATAGAAGAAGCAATGAACATTTCTTAGATGCAATAGGTTTACAAATACTTTATAATAAAGCAAATGAGTATTATATAAAATTAGATGCAGCAAGAGCGCTACATCAGTATAAATATGATGATGAACATAGAATGAAATTATATTTAAGTGGTGGGGTGTATTTTTAACTACCGCTTAAAAAATACACTCTAGTAGCTAAATCCTTAAAAGCTTTAGAGTGGATGAAACTTTGGCAGGCTTTGGACTTTGAAGTGCTTGTAAATTCGCTTTTGCTAAAAGCACTTAAAGCCTCATCTAATTGAGTTTTTAAATTTTGATTTTTAGGGTCTTTCAAAACTTGATTTTTTAAATCTGCTATATTTTGGGCTTTGTTTTTTTGAGCACTATCTACCATAAGTGCTAACAGTAAAACACTTTCTTTATCTACAAAAAGTACTTTAAAACACTGCTCATCATTTCCCACACTAAAATCAAGTTCTTTGGTAGTATTTTGCAAATTTGACAAATCTTCATTTTTTATATTTGCTATATTGCTCATTAAAGCTATACTGGAAAGGCTTTCATTTTTTAGCACATAAGAACTTACATCATTGATAAAAGTTTTTAAATTTCCTAAAGCTTGAGCTGTGCTTGCTTCATCTTTGCTTGTGCTAAATTTTGGCAGAGCAACCGCAGCTAAAACCCCAAGTATAATCACCACAAACACAAGTTCTATAACAGTAAAAGCCTTTTTCACAGTACACCTTGTAATTTTTTCACCTTAGGGCTTATAAGATCATCTTCAATACTTACAAATTCTTTACGCTCATAAGCCTCACAAGCTGCTCTTGCTATCATTAAAGCATTATCTGAACAATACTCAAGCGGAGCTAGTAAAAGTTCGCATTGATAATTTTGACATAAATGCTCTATTTGACTTCTTAAACTTAAATTTGCACTAGCTCCACCTACTATACCAAAACGTTTAAATTTATACTCTTTAAAAATTTTTTCTAGCTTATTTAAAATATGTGCTATGGCTGCTTTTTGAAATGCAAAGGCAATTTTACTTTTACGCTCCAAACTTAACTCTTCTTTTAAAATTTCTAAACGCACTTGGTTTTTAAGCCCTGAAAAGCTGTAAGCTAAATCTTTAGAATGAAGTAAGGGTATACTAAATTCTAAATTACTTTCTTTTGTATTTTTAGCTAAATTTTCTATGATAGCTCCACCTGGATAACCAAGATCCATCATCTTAGCTACTTTATCAAAACTTTCTCCAAAACTATCATCATTTGTTCTTACAAGCTCTGTGATTTTACCTTGCTCATCAATAAAAAGCACCATAGTATGCCCACCACTAACAAGTAACACCCCCATATCAAATCTAGCTTTTTTATCCAAAAACATAGAGTAGATATGCCCTTTTAAGTGGTTAATTGCTATAAGTGGCAAATTTAAACTAATAGCTAGCATTTTAGCCATAGCTACCCCACCTATCAAACTCACACTAAGACCAGGTTCATTTGTAACTGCTATGGCACAAAGTTTATCAAAGTATTTTTGGCATTTTTCTAAGATTTTAGGTAAAGCTTCACTGTGCAATCTTGCTGCAAGTTCAGGCACTACCCCGCCATAAACACTATGGGCATTTTCTTGAGAGATTTTTTTATGAAATTTACACTCGTATGTATTTTTATCTATAATCGCAATAGAACTATCATCACATGAGCTTTCTATGGCAAGAATTAAGCTTTTCATTGAAATTCCACCAAAATCGTGCCGATAAATTTATCTTTTTGCTCTGCTTTTTCTATGGCTTTTACGGGTATATTTACTTTTTTGATTTCTTTAAAATTTGTCTTTTTTTCTAAGGCTTGATTGGCTAAATTTGCATTTTTTAACTCATAAAATTCTACTCTATAAATTTTTCTTTTTTTATCTAAAGAATAACGACTTTGCATTTGATTTTTACTAATTTCTATGTCACTTTCATCACTACCCTTATCAAAGCCTATGACATTAACCCTTACACCCACAATAGAAGGAATTTTAAAGCTGTTTTTTACCATGATTTTTTGAGCAAAAGCTGTTTGTATGTTTTTTCCATCTACTATCATTTCAACGCTATCTAGGGCATTTGAAAATTCAAAGTATTCAGGATATAGTCTAGTTTGTAAGCGATTACCATAATTGATTGAGTATGAATTAGTATTTGAAATCACCGCTGTGATCTCATTACTTGCTTCATAATTTAAAGCTTGATTGATAGGGAAAGGTAAAAAATTCACTCTATTAGCAGGTTTGTCAAGATAAAGTAAAATTTTGTCATTAAATAGCCTTACCTCTAAAGGCTTTTCGATGGCTCTATAAACCCCGTTTGGAGTTAAATCAAAAGTTCTTTGAAATTCTATATTTGCTTTTTTTAGATAATACTCCACTGCCAAAAGATGATAATATACTCTTAAATGTGTAGGTAAATTTTTACTCGCTTCATTAGCGAAGGCTGCTTTGTGATTTGATACCACAAAATAAGTTAAAGCCTTTAGCATATCTTTATCATTGCTTTCTTGAGTTTTGGTATTTTTTAAATGATATTGATGTTCTTCTTTAATTAATGCTTTATTGATATTTTCCACCGCTTCTTTAGCTATACTTTCTAAATCTGCATATTTAGTAGAATTTACCTCGCTTTGATCGATGATGCTAGTATTACCCCATCGGTTTGGATTTTTATCCTTGCTTTCATATTTTGGTCTATAAAAACCACTTCCATCGTGTAAATTTATGACCATATGTACCTCAGGATCTAAAATAAGCTTTTTTATACGCTCTATAGTGTGAAAATCAGGATCACTATCGTCTATATGAGCAAATTTTCTATTGAGATCTCCAAAATTTCCCCTATTTCTAGCAATAATGCTCTCAAAGGCTAAATTTGGCGCAACAATAATTTTACCTTTAGTAATATTATAATCACTCAAAAGCAAGCTAGCAGCATGAAACCCACCTGGCTCGTCTCCTTGTATGCCTCCAAGGATTAAAACTGTGTTATTATCATCTAAACTTTTTCCATTTTCTTTTACACTAAATTCTAAAGCAAAAACCGCATTTATAAAAATCAAAATACTTAAAAAATACCTCACTTCATTTCCTTATCCAAATAAAGCCTTACTTGCTTATCATACTCAAAAACATCTTCAATTTGATTAATCTTTGGTGTACCAAAATGATCTAATGCTTTGAAAATTCCTTTAGCTATGTCTAAAAACTGTGCTTTTTGGACTAAAAATCGATACACCATATACTCATTTGCACTATTTATAATCACACCCAAATCAGGATCTTTTAAAAGTTCATCTTTAAGTGAAAATATAGGATATTTTTTTAAACTAATTTTTTCAAATTTTAAACTTGACATAGTTAGTAAATCCAAATTTTCTATAAAACTTTGATCATGCTCATCTAAAATCGCCTGAGCTATGGATAAACGCATGTTTGCATGAGAAAAATATGCACTTATCCCTCCATCTTTAAACTCACACAAAGCATGCACTAAAGACTTTCTTTCTATCAAAGCATCTATTTGCTCAATACCATAAAGATGATAAGCTTCGATGACTTCAAAAAGCTTATTACACATACTAGCACTATCTATGGTAATCTTAGCTCCCATACTCCAGTTAGGATGCTTGAGAGCTTCTTTTACGCTGACATTTTTTAAATCTTTGATTTTATAATTATAAAAAGCACCACCACTTGCTGTGATGAAAAGCTTTTTAATATCTTTTCTTTTATCTATTAAGCACTTTAGCGCTGCATGCTCACTATCTATAGCTTTAATCTTAGAAGTGTCAAAAAATTTCCCTGCTACTACTAGGCTTTCTTTGTTTGCCAAGGCTAAAGTTTTACCAAGCTTTTGCACCATAAGACTTGAACTTAAGCCTGCAAAACCTACTATAGCATTTACCACTAAAGAACTTTTGCACTCAGCTATCATCGCTTTTAAACCCTCTTGACCACAAAAAATCCTATCATGATCAACTAAGGCTTTATCTTTTTCATCTTGTATACATACAAATTTAGGCTTAAAAAGAGCTATTTGCTCATTTAAAAGCTTGATATTTTTACCACATGATAAAGCTTCTACGCTTACATTTTTTTCTTTAGCAATAAAAAGAGTATTAACTCCTATACTTCCTGTGCTTCCAAGTATAATCATACTAAAATTGCCATTGCAAATGCTGCAATGATAACAGCATCAATTCTATCTAAAACTCCCCCATGCCCTGGGATTAAATTACCACTATCTTTAATGCCTGCTTGTCTTTTAAAATAACTCTCAAGTAAATCACCTATCACAGCAAAAATAGCTACAATTAAAGTTATATAAATACTTTTTATTAAGCTAAATTCAAAAGAGCCTATGATAGTTCCTAAAATTCCTGCGCAAACTATGCCACCTACAACTCCTTCTAAAGTTTTATTTGGACTTGTTGGAGAAAAAGCTCTCTCGCCAATTAACTTTCCTATAAAATACGCTCCACTATCACAAGCAATAACAATCACTATAAGCCAAAACAATACAAACATACCCTCATAGCTTAATACCTGATAAAGCATTAAAATAGGCAAAGTGGGATATATATAAGGCATAAGTTCATTTAAATTTTCACTTTTTTTATAAACTAAATATCCCAAAATCAAAATCAAAGCCATAAGGCCCACAAAGAAAGGTTTATCTAAAAATGCTCCTATTGTAAAAATACACAAAGCCACAAAAACACTTGCATATTTGCTTTTAAACATAGCTTTTGCTTCATTAAATGCCAAAAACAATAAAACACCAAAAATCGCAAAATTAATCAAAAAATTATCCACCAAAGCAACAACAGCTATCACAACTATCATCACAATAGCACTAAAAATTCTTGTCTTTGAAAACATTTTCATCCTTTCTATATACTTAAATCAAGCAAATGAGAGCTTTTTTTAACCACTTCTTGTTCTTTATCTTCTTGTTCTTCATCTTCTTGTTCTTGATGATGTTTAGAATGCTTCTTTTCCTCCTCTTGTCTTTCTTTTATTTCATCACTTACTTCATGGGTTTGATTAACTTTTTCAAGTTTTTCGACCGCTTTTTCTTTTGCTTGAAATTCACTCATATTTACTAAAGTCGCAAAAGAATCTTTTGCTAATTCATTACTCACTTGCGCTGAATGTACCGGTGCATTTTGGTTAGCATAATTAACGCCACCTATGGGACTTATAGGCATACTCACTCCTTTAAAATGCTTATAGTCTTATAATTTGTATAATTTACAAAAGCCTTCTCTCTCACCTTAACAAAATTCTTACTCGTATAATCGACCAAATAAGTTCCAGAGCTTAACTTGGAAAATTCCACACAAAGCTTTGCGGCAAATTCTAGCACTAATTGACTTATTTTTAATTTATTTGAAGTGATGATCACATGTGCACTAGGATAATCTTTCACATGCAGCCAAACATCATCTTTTTTTGCCATTTTTAATAAATACTCATTAGCTTTTTCATTGCGTCCTACGCTGATTTTAAACTCATCAAAATAAAAACTACCAACTCCTGCATTTAACTCTTCTTTTTTAGTTTTTTTAGTTTTTTTAGGCATTAAAACTTCTAATTCTCGCAAAGAAGTGCTTTTAGCAATCAAATCTTTTAAATTGATTAAAAAATCAAGTTTTTCATTTAAAATTTCTCTTTCTATATTGATATTTTTGGCTTTTTGTTTTAACTTTTTCGTCATTTTATAAAATTCATTCGCACTATTTTTAGGAGTATCTTCGAGTTTAAAAGCAAGTTCATTTGCATTAAAATCTTGCAAAATAAATTCTCTTTGATAATCTTTTAAAGAATTTAAATTAGCAAATAAAACATCTGCTTTTTGGCTTAATTCTTGAGCCTTTTTTAATAAATTACTTTCTTGTTCTAAATTTTCTATGCTTTTTTTAAGACTTAGAAATTTTTTATCTATATTTAAAAGTTTATTTTCTTTAATATCTTTTAAGCGATCTTGCTGTAACTTTTTAGCACTTTCTTTAAAATACACATTAAAATCATTAATTTTTACAAATTCTTCTTTAATTTCATAAGCTTTTAAAGCTTGGAGTTTTTCACCGATCTTCACAATGCGGTAGCTTTTGTCTATGTGGCGTAAAGCTTCTATGATGATATCATCAGTATCTGTGATAATAGCATTAGTATTTTTTCCTGTAAATTCAAAATAAATCTTAGCTCCATAAGCTTTGTAAGATTTTTCCGATAAAACTTCAAAAGATAAAATTCTATTATTTTCTAGCACTTCTAAATTTAAAATCTTTGCATTAGAAAAGTATTTTTTTAACATAAAGTCAAAAGGAGCATTGTAGGTTTTTGCTTGAATTTTGTCTTGATAAATTCCACTTTTGCCACGACTTAAATCAACAATAAAAATACGATGATCTAAGCTAAGCTCTAAGATGTTATCATCAAGGCGTTTAAGGTAATTTACCCTTTGGAATTGCTGAAAATAATCTTTTATTTGTATTAAATCTGTATATTTCATAAATGTATTATAAAATATTTTGATGAATTTATAGAGGTTTTTATGAGTGAAAAAATTTCCTATCCTTGTGTGATCTTGTGTGGTGGAAAATCTTCACGCATGGGAGAAGACAAAAGCTTACTACAAGTAGATGATCGCAATCTAACTCTTTATCAGTATGAAAAAATGCTAGAAATTTTTACTCATGTTTTTATCAGTACAAAAGAAAATAAATTTCACCAGCAAAACCTCGCACTCATTTTAGATGATAATCCTGATATTTATTCTCCGCTTGTGGCTTTAAATTCTATATTGAAGCATTTTCAAAATACCTATGTGTTTATCCTAAGTGTAGATACTCCCAATATAAGCAAAAAAAGTATCTATATGCTTTTTCATCAACTAAAATCACAAAACATACTTCTTGCAAGTACAAAAGAACACAAACACTATTTATGTGGATTTTACCACACTAAAGTACTCAAGCAAAGTTTGCAATTTATACAAAAAAACAATCATAAATTAGCTCTTTTTTGCTCGCAGATGAAGACAGAATTTATTAACTTTGAAAACGAAGAAGAATTTATCAACTTGAATTATTTTAGTGAGTATGAAAAATGGAGACACTTAAAACTAAAAACCTAAAAAGGCTTTTAGTTGATTAAAGCAAGCAAAAGGCTATAATGCTACCCAAAATAAGCAAAGAGCCGTTAAAACATAAAAAGGTTGGTATACAAGTATCTTTGATATGATCACCTTGCCTATCTGCATTAAGCCCTACACTCACCCCCAAAGTCGTTTCACTAGCAGGCGATCCTGCATCGCCCAAAGCTCCAGCAACACCGATGATAAAAATAATTGCAGCAGGTGAAAAACCAAGCTCTATACATATAGGACAAAATAAAGCAGCAATGATAGGAATGGTCCCAAACGAACTTCCTATACCTATGGTGATCAAAAGTCCAATTGCCAACATGATAAAAATAGCTAAAAAGTGGCTTTGCTCCATAAAAGGCACACTTGTTTTTACAAGCTCAGCTATACCCCCACTTTGTTTTAAAACCTCTCCATACCCTGAAGCAACAAGCATCACAAAAGCGATATAACCCATAATCTTAAGCCCATCATCAAAGACTAGATTAACCTTATTATACTCTACTCCGCCTAAAACCACCATCAAAACAAAACCCAAAAGCCCTGATAAAGGTAAGTTGTGAGTTAGAATTTGCAAAATCAAAGTCAAACTAAGACCAGCCAAAACACCCCACTCTTTTTTACTCATTTTTAAATTTTCAAAATCCATTTTTGCAATTTGTTCTTCTTGATATTCTCTTGGTTTAGCATAAAACACAAATACAGCCAAAAACAAACCAACTAACATACAAATTGCCGCAAAAGCCATTGTTTGAGAAACCTCCCCTAGGCTAATTTGCACTCCGTTGGAGTTTAGATTATCTACAAGTAGGGTTTGAAAAATAAGTCCAAACCCCAAAGGCATAACCATATAAGGCGTGGTAAGACCAAAGGTTAGCGCACAAGCTATGGCTCTACGGTCTATTTTTAGTTTATTAAAAAGTTTCAGCAAAGGCGGAATCAACAAAGGCACAAAGGCCACATGAATAGGGATTAAATTTTGTGAAAAACAAGCAATTAATGCCAAAGAAAGTATAAGTAAGTATTTTTTGTGTGAAATATAATGCGAAACTATTTTAATCAAATATGCTGTTAGATTAGTTTTTGATATAGCAGCAGCCACCGCTCCAAGCAAAATATAACTTAGCGCTGTTTGCAAATTTCCTTGCATACCATCAATTAAAACTTTCATAGAATCCATCATCGCTTGCGGAAGTTGAGTAAAAAATTCCACTAAACTCAAATGCCCCATATGCATAAATTTAGACCAAACACCTACAAAAAGCCCTGAAAGTAAAACACTAAGTAAAACATTGAATCTAAAAAAACACAAAAGCGTCATCAATACAACGCCTACAAAAACCGGATTAGTTAAAAGCATTACATTCCTTGAAATCAAAATAATTGCACATTTTAAATAATTTTCTTTAAAATACCTTTTAAGTTGACAAAATTTAAGCAAAAATTGCAAAATAAAAGCATAAAATGATAGTTTTTACTTTAAAAAAGGATACAAATGAGAAGTGACGCGATCAAAAAAGGACATCTAAAAGCACCCAATCGCTCTTTACTTAGGGCATGTGGCTTAAATGATGAGGATTTTGACAAACCTTTTATAGGTGTTGCAAATAGCTATATAGATATCATTCCGGGACATTTTTTCTTAAACGAATACGCAAAGATCATCAAAGATGAAATTCGTAAAAGCGGTTGTATTCCTTTTGAATTTAACACCATAGGCGTAGATGATGGTATAGCTATGGGGCATGATGGTATGCTTTATTCTCTACCAAGTCGTGAAATCATTGCAAATTCTATTGAAACGGTAATGAATGCTCATCAACTTGATGCGTTAATTTGTATCCCAAATTGCGATAAAATTACTCCAGGTATGCTCATGGGAGCTTTAAGGGTAAATGTACCAACCATTTTTGTGAGTGGTGGTCCTATGAAAGCGGGCATAAACAAACATGGAGAAAAAATCAGCCTTAGCTCGGTTTTTGAAGCAGTGGGAGCTTATGAGGCAAACAAAATCGATGAAGATGATCTAAAAGACATAGAATGTAAAGCTTGTCCAAGTGGTGGATCTTGCTCGGGTATGTTTACTGCTAATTCCATGAATACCTTGTGTGAAGCTATGGGTATAGCACTAGAAGGTAATGGAACGATTTTAGCACTTAGCAAAGAAAGAGAAGATCTTTTGAGAAAGGCTGCGCGTAGAATTTGCGAAATCGCCCTAGATGAGCGTTTTAAAATTCGCAATATTATCACCAAAAAATCTATCAACAATGCCCTAATCGTAGATATGGCAATGGGAGGAAGCTCCAATACCATCTTACATATGCTTGCCATTGCTTATGAAGCTGGCGTTAAATTAGACATAAAAGAACTCAACCATATTAGTGCCAATGTAGCCCATATAGCCAAAATTGCTCCATCTCTAAATACTGTTTATATGGAAGATATCCACAAAGCAGGTGGGGTAAGCGCTGTCATAGCAGAAATAGCTAAAAAACCTGGACATATTTTAGAACTTGATGCATTAGATATCAACGGAAAAACATTAAAAGAACGCATTGAAGATGCTAGCATTAAAGATGAAACCATTATAAGAAAAATCAACAATGCTTATTCTAATGTAGGTGGACTTGCTATACTTTTTGGAAATTTAGCCGAGCAAGGTTGTGTGATAAAAACAGCAGGTATTATGGGTGAGCGTAAATTCAAGGGCAAAGCAGTTTGTTTTAACTCTCAAGAAGAAGCAATTAAGGGCATTATAAAAGGCAAAGTTAAAGAAGGTGATATATGCGTGATACGCTATGAAGGACCAAAAGGCGGCCCTGGCATGCAAGAAATGCTTAGTCCAACTTCTTTACTCACTGGCATGGGGCTTGGTGCCAAAGTCGCACTCATCACCGATGGACGTTTTAGTGGTGCTACAAGAGGACTTAGCATAGGACACATCTCTCCAGAAGCTGCAGAAGGTGGGCTTATAGCACTTTTAGAAGATGGCGATGAAATAGAAATTGATGTAGATGCTTATAGTATCAATGCAAATTTAACCCAAGAAGAACTTATAAAACGCAAAGCAAATTTTAAAATACCTCACAAACAAGTCCATTCAAGATGGCTTAAAATGTATCAAAAACTTGTGAGCAATGCTAGTAAAGGCGGGATTTTGGATGTAGAACAATTTTCTTAATTTCTAAAAGAAATTAAGAAGTAATTTTATAAATGTAAAATAAAATACGAAAATCATGTTAAAGTGGCCGGGAGAAAGGGATTCGAACCCCTGGAGGTGTGACCCTCAACGGTTTTCAAGACCGCCGCTTTCGACCACTCAGCCATCTCCCGTAGAAAATAACAATACCAAATACAATATCGCATTGGAGGCGACATCCGGATTCGAACCGGAGATCAAGGCTTTGCAGGCCCATGCCTTACCGCTTGGCTATATCGCCTTGAGTTACCAAAAAGTGGTGCCCGAGGCCGGACTTGAACCGGCACGGAAGAAAAATTCCGAGGGATTTTAAGTCCCTTGTGTCTACCAATTCCACCACCCGGGCAGGTGATAAATGGAGCGGGAAACGAGATTCGAACTCGCGACCCCAACCTTGGCAAGGTTGTGCTCTACCCCTGAGCTATTCCCGCTTTTAAAACTGAAATTATACTTATTAAAACTTAAATATACATAAAATACAAAAACTATGATATTCAAAATATTTAATTTTATTTTTAATCTATTTTGGAATATTCTTACAAGTCAGAAAAAAATAAAAAGGATTAAAAATGTTTAAATTTAACAGTTTATCTAGCAAGTTAACTATAATAACTTGTTCTTTAATAGCTATAATTTTAGTTATAGTTAACATGATTAATTATTATCAATCTAAGCAAAACATAAGTTATTATTTAGAAGAAATTAAGAAGAAAACTATGCTTGATGTTAACGAAGCCTTTAAAATTTATTCAATTAGTAAAAGATCTGCTATTTCATCAATTGTTACTTATATAGAAAATTCAAATCTACAAGCAGAAGAATTGTTTGATGTTTTAGAAACTGTTCGATCAGCAGGTGGATTTAATGTAACTTATATTGGTTTTGAAAAAGATGGAAGGTTGTATCAATCTGATAAAATCATTAGAAGCTTAGAGACTACAGGTTTTGATGCCAGAACTAGACCGTGGTATAAAGATGCAAAATCAACAGGAAATCTTGTAGTATCTGATCCTTATAATAGCGTAAATAGTAAAGATGGATTGACTATATCTTATTCAGTGCCTATTTACAAGAATGGTAAGCTAATAGCGGTAGTTGGTGGTGATTATAATCTCCATACTTTCTCTAAAGATGTTTTAGCTCTAGGCCACTCTCAAAGTTCTTATGCAGCAGTATATGATAAAGAAGGTACTATTATTTTTCATGAAGATAAAGAAAAAATGCTTACCAAAACTGATTTAAGTTTAAATATAGCCAATGCTATTAAAGCAAATCCTGATTTAATTAACCCGACCAAAGAAGAAACCTTATTCTATGCTAAAGATGGAGTAGGTAAAACACAAGTTATTGCGTGTAATCAAAGTTTAAATCCTAAATACATAGTTTGTTCTATTACAGATGAATCTATGTACACTAATGCGGTTAATAAAGTTTTATTCCAACAAGTTATTATCGCATTAATAGCTATAGCTATAGCCTTACTTTTAATAAGATTTGCTGTTATAAAAAACTTAAAACCTATCGCAGTTATCACCACCGGTCTTAACTCCTTCTTTGATTTTATCAATCATAAAACCAAAGATTCAGCTATGATTGATGTAAAAAGTAATGATGAACTTGGTGCTATGGCTAAAGCCATTAATGAAAACATCACTAAGACTAAAAATGCATTAGAACAAGATGCTAAAGCTGTAGAACAATCAGTAGATACAGCTAAAGAAATAGAAAGTGGCAATTTAATGGTGAGAATTACTGCAAATCCTGCTAATCCTCAACTTATAGAATTAAAAAATGTTTTAAATGATATGCTAAGCGTATTAGAACAAAAAGTAGGTTCTAATATGAATGAAATTAATAGAGTGTTTGATAGCTATAAAGCATTAGACTTTACCACTGAAGTTAAAAATGCTAAAGGCGGGGTTGAAGTAACTACAAATGTATTAGGTCAAGAAATTGTAGCTATGTTAAGACAATCCTCTGAATTTGCTTCTTTATTAGCAGATGAAAGTGGTAAATTACAAAGTGCAGTTAAAGACTTAACTGATTCTTCATCCTCTCAAGCTTCTTCTTTAGAAGAAACAGCAGCAGCGCTAGAAGAGATTACTTCTTCCATGCAAAATGTTTCGCATAAAACTAGTGAAGTAATTGCTCAAAGTGAAGAGATTAAAAATGTTACTTCTATTATTGGAGATATTGCAGATCAAATTAACCTACTTGCATTAAATGCTGCTATTGAAGCTGCAAGAGCTGGTGAGCATGGTAGAGGATTTGCTGTTGTTGCAGATGAAGTTAGAAATCTAGCTGAAAGAACTCAAAAGTCTTTGGGTGAGATTGAAGCTAATACTAATATCTTAGTTCAATCTATCAATGAAATGGGTGAAAGTATTAAAGAACAAACTACAGGTATTACTCAAATTAATGATGCAGTAGCTCAAATTGATCATGTAACTCAAGAAAATCTTAAAATAGCTAAAGATAGTGCAGTAATTTCTGATAATGTTAATAAGATAGCTAATGATATTTTAGAAGATGCTAGGAAGAAAAAATTTTAATTGATTGTTAGCAAGCTTTTAGCTTGCTAATGATTAGTCGCTCTTAAATATTATTTTTTACAATCATTCATTAAAAAACAGTTTTTTATATTTAAATATTGTTGAAAATAGTGCGTAATAATTCCGCCTTAATTTACAATCTGTAAAACAAGGAGAAATTAATATGAAAAAAACAGCAAAAACATTAACAGGAAAATTAACTTTTTTTTGTTTTTTAGCAATTATAGCTATTTTGCTTGTAGCTAACGCTTTTAACTATGTTGAAGTAAAATATGATGTGCAAAAACTCATCAATGATATACAAGTTAAAACCATGCAGGATGTTCTAAAAAATTTTGATGACTATGCTACTTCAAGAAGTGATGCTATCAAATCAGTTGCTTCTGAGCTACAAAAAAATCCAAACGCAAGCTTAGATGAAATTTACACCATGGTAAAAATTGCAAAAGAGGCAAGTCGTTTTGATGTATTGTATGTAGGACTTGCTCATGATGGCACTATGATAAGATCCAATGGCAATCATCAAATGCCCTCTAGTGGATACGACCCAAGAACTAGAGCTTGGTATACAAGTGTTGCTTCTGGGGAAGACAAAATAGTAATATCAAAACCTTATATTGCTCCCAGTTTAAAAACACCTTCATTATCTTTTTCGTATCCTATAGTTATAAATGGTAAATTTATTGGCGCTGTTGGTGGAAATTATGATTTAAATACATTCTCTAAAAATGTATTATCAATGGGTAGATCGCAAAGTGGTTATACTGTAGTTTTAGACAATGATGGAACTATACTCTTTAATGAATCATCTGAAGTATTATTAACAAAAAATGATTTAAGTCAGAATATTGCAAAAACTTATCTTTCAACTCCTGAAGGAAAAGAAGGAAAAATTTCTAATGAACCCATGTTAATTGATGATGGAAATGCTCCTCGTAAAGCAGTAATTTGTCAAAAATCATCAACAGGTTACAATGTTTGTGTAATAGCAGATGAAAAAATTTATAAAGATCCGGTCAATAAAGTCTTAATTCAGCAAATTATTATTGGGATTATAAGCTTAGTAATTGCTCTTACGGCTATAAGATTTATGATTAATTATTATCTCTCTCCACTCCAAAAAATCCAAACCGGTCTTAACTCCTTCTTTGATTTTATCAATCATAAAACCAAAGATTCAGCTATGATTGATGTAAAAAGTAATGATGAACTTGGTGCTATGGCTAAAGCCATTAATGAAAACATCACTAAGACTAAAAATGCATTAGAACAAGATGCTAAAGCTGTAGAACAATCAGTAGATACAGCTAAAGAAATAGAAAGTGGCAATTTAATGGTGAGAATTACTGCAAATCCTGCTAATCCTCAACTTATAGAATTAAAAAATGTTTTAAATGATATGCTAAGCGTATTAGAACAAAAAGTAGGTTCTAATATGAATGAAATTAATAGAGTGTTTGATAGCTATAAAGCATTAGACTTTACCACTGAAGTTAAAAATGCTAAAGGCGGGGTTGAAGTAACTACAAATGTATTAGGTCAAGAAATTGTAGCTATGTTAAGACAATCCTCTGAATTTGCTTCTTTATTAGCAGATGAAAGTGGTAAATTACAAAGTGCAGTTAAAGACTTAACTGATTCTTCATCCTCTCAAGCTTCTTCTTTAGAAGAAACAGCAGCAGCGCTAGAAGAGATTACTTCTTCCATGCAAAATGTTTCGCATAAAACTAGTGAAGTAATTGCTCAAAGTGAAGAGATTAAAAATGTTACTTCTATTATTGGAGATATTGCAGATCAAATTAACCTACTTGCATTAAATGCTGCTATTGAAGCTGCAAGAGCTGGTGAGCATGGTAGAGGATTTGCTGTTGTTGCAGATGAAGTTAGAAATCTAGCTGAAAGAACTCAAAAGTCTTTGGGTGAGATTGAAGCTAATACTAATATCTTAGTTCAATCTATCAATGAAATGGGTGAAAGTATTAAAGAACAAACTACAGGTATTACTCAAATTAATGATGCAGTAGCTCAAATTGATCATGTAACTCAAGAAAATCTTAAAATAGCTAAAGATAGTGCAGTAATTTCTGATAATGTTAATAAGATAGCTAATGATATTTTAGAAGATGCTAGGAAGAAAAAATTTTAATTGATTGTTAGCAAGCTTTTAGCTTGCTAATGATTAGTCGTCAAATTTTTGACCTAAGATGTTACCTTTAAAATCTGTATAAATTTCCATCATATTATTGGTTCTAAATTTGTAACCGTTGATTTTTTTATCTACTTCTACGATCGCTGCATTTGGTTGTGCTGCTTGTACTTTAGTCATTACTTCTTTTGGGATAAAACCAGTTGGTATACCTTTGTATTTACCATCAACTTCTTTCCAATCACCATTAATGATGAAATTAATTTCTGTTCCATCTACTAAATTTACTTCGTATGAATCAACATCTTGCTTTACATAACCCACGTTTACACCTTTAAAATGTGTATTTAAAAATTCTTGAGCTTTTTGAGGTAAAGCACTTGGACTAACGATCATATCCGCAAACATAGAACTTGCACAAACTAAACTAGCTAACATTAATTTCATTTTCATTTTTTCTCCTTTAAATTAAAAAGTTGAAAGAATGATACTAAACGCTTGTGAAATTTATGTGAATTTTTTAATTTTTAAATCCTACGACTTTGTTTTTATCAAATGATGATTCTATTTCCTTTTCGATAGTTTGTAAAAAATCACTCATTTTAAACACACCATCTTTAGAAATAGCTGCTTTTAGCGCTGTATTTTTTACCACCATTACAATTTGCGCTCCGCTTAATTCATATGAAGCTAGATTAGCTAGATTAAACGCATCATCAAAAATAGCATTTTTAGGCAGGGCTTTTTGCCATATCATTAAGCGTTGCTCGTGGTTTGGTTTTTTAAATTCTATTTTATAATCAAATCTTCTTGAAAAAGCCACATCTAAACTTTCTAAAAAATTGGTTGTAGCTATTATAACCCCGCTAAAACGCTCAATTTGCTCTAAAAAGATATTTTGCATTTGATTGTGCATTTTATCTGCACCAGCACTACTTTCCACCCTTGTGCTTAAAAACTGATCAGCCTCATTTAAAAGCAAAATAGGACTTTGTTTACTTGTTTGGCAAAGCTCTTTATAGGTGTCAAAAATTTTTCTTACATTTTGTTCACTCTCGCCTACATATTTGCTTAAAATTTTAGAACAGTCAAAACTTAAAATCGATTTTTTCATCGCCTTTGCCATACTTAAAGCACTCATGGTCTTGCCCGTACCCGCAGGACCATAAAAGATAATCTTAGCTTCTATGTTTTTATTGGTCTTAATACCCCATTTATTTAGTCTTTCTAAAACTTTTTTATCTTGTTGTTTTAGTATACTTTCTAGCAAATCCTTAGTGCTTTGTGGCATGATCACATCATCTATATTAATATTTGGCTCAATCAGCTCAAATATATCCTGGCTTTTTACTAAATTTTGCAATTTAATTTTTTTATTTTTCTTTGGCTCTTTAAAGTTAATAATCCTTTGTAAAATATCATCACTTAAATAAAATATTTTAGTTATATCCCCCAAAGAATTCACAAACTCATCATATTCTAAGAGATTAGAACTCAACAACTTAGAATTTTCTTCCAACAAAACTTTATTTTCTTCTTTTTGCGTATCATTTTCACTAATTAAATGCAATAAAAAATTATAATCTCTGCTATAAGAATTTTCCGTATTAAGCAAGTATTCTTCTTTTAGTAAGCTAATAAATATCAAACATTCTTTATCATTTAAAGTATACTCTTTAAAAATCTCTGCCAAAACATTAGGAATTTTACTTTTTTTCAACCGTTCTTTAATGTATGCTTCAAACACTGCTATATCTTTTTTTATGCTTGTACTTTGGTTGCTTTTTGCAAAAAAACGCAGTCTTTGATAGAGTTCGATTTTAAAAAATTCATCTTTTAAATACGCAATATGATCTTCATAAATTGCATCTTGCATATAATCTTGTATGGTTTTATTTTCTAAAACCTGCAAGAAAACTTCACTCAAACTCACATCACACTGTAATAAATTTAAAAGTAAGCTAGAGTTTTTACTCGCTTTAAAATCAGAAAAAATTTGAACTATAAAACCCTTCTCTATAAGACTTTTAAGATCTTTTAAATGATCTAAATACTCATATTCATCATTTTTAAAAACTTCGCTAAGAAGACTATAAACATTCATACTCACACTAGCTTGTAGATAATTTTTACACAAGTGTTTTAGTATTAAAATTTCATCTTCGCTACATTGTAAGTTTTTATAAATAGCGCTTTTAAAAGTATCATTGAGAAAAAGTTTTAAATCTTTCATATTTTCCTTTATATTGGTTTTATACTGAGTTTTATTTTATTTTTTATATCACTAAAATTAATACTTTCATCACAAACTTCGTATGAAATATCATAATTTTTGTTAGATATTTTTTGGCTAAAACCACAAGAATGATTTTTTTTATTTTTTCCATAAAAAATTGGTTTTTTATGAATTATATCCTCTAAAAAATCTTCATAGTATTCGTTGTTAAAAAATCTTTGGTTGAATTTTTTTTTCGCATAACAAACACTGTTAATGCAAATTTGATCCGTGATTTTTAATTCAAATAAAGCCTTAGAAGCATTATAAAATTCTAATTTTGTAAAATGGCCTCCCTTATACAAAAAACCATAATCAGCAAATTTAATTTGTGGCGTTTTTAAAACAATATAAGCACTTTGTGTATGTGTTTTGTTTTTCATTGCACATGCACCCAAAATAACACACACAAAGCCTAAAAAAATCAGTTGGTGTATTTTTTTCATTTAAGATTTTTAAAACTAAGATTAAGCTCTAAATTGAGTTCTTTTACTATTTTCATTACATTTTGCAAATCATCAATTTGTTTTCCAACTACGCGAATTTCATTACCTCTAATACTCGAAGTTACTTTTAGCTTGCTATCTTTAATGGCTTTATTGATTTTTTTGGCACTATCTGTATCAATAGCATCATTAACTTTTAAATTCAGTCTAAAATTAGCTCCACTTTCTCTACTTAATTCTTTAATGCCATTAGGATTGATCCCTCTTTTGATTAACTTTGAAATCACAATATCCTTAAGCACTTCAAGCTTTACTTCACTAGAGCAAATAAGCTTAAATACACTTTCTTTTTCATTTAGTTCTATTTCGCTTTTGATACCTTTTAAATCATATCTGCTATCAAGTTCTTTTTTGGCTTGCTCTAAAGCATTTTTTAGCTCTTGTTTATCAATTTCACCGCTAATATCAAAACTATGTTCACTTGCCATTTTCCATAAACTCCTTAAGATTATTAAATACAATTTGTATTAAATTTTGTATCGATTCTTGACTTGCCCATGCTACATGTGGAGTGATGATTAGATTTTCCTTGTTGTTTATGCTAATCAATGGATGATCTTTGATCATAGGCTCTACTTCAAGCACATCAAGCCCTACTCTAATATTTTTCTCATTCATAACTTGTGCCAAGTCTGCCTCATTTATGATACCACCACGCCCCACATTAATCAAAATAGCTTCATCTTTTAAAAGCAACAATTCTTTTTTTGTCAATAAATTTTTAGTTTTGTCGTTTAAAGGCGCATGAATGCTAATCACATCACAAGTTTTCAAAAGCTCTTCAAGACTTACTCTTTCATACTCATTATTAAAATTTGCTCCAGAAGTCGAATAGTAACAAATTTTAGAACCAAACATTTGCGATACTTTAGCCACTTCTTTACCAATCACACCAAGTCCGATAATACCATGTCTTTTGCCTGTTAAAGTATGTAAAATCTTGCTAAAATCAGTAAACATCGTACTTTTTGTCCAAAGTCCATCTTTGCTCCATTGATCATAATATGGAATTTGATTTAAAAAAGCAAAAAGCAAAGCAAAAGTATGACTTAATACACTTTTTGTAGAGTATCCGGCTGCATTTTTTACCACTATGCCTTTAGAATTTGCATACTCTACATCAATATTATTAACCCCTGTGCCAAGCTGTAAAATCAACTTCAAGTTAGTTTGATCAATGACTTCTTTATCAATGATAACTTTATTGATCATCACTACTTCAGCATCAGCTATTCTTGAGATGATCTCATCTTTAGGAGTAAGCTCATAGCTTATAAATTCTCCAACACTTTTAAAATCCGATAAATCCCCTCCGCCTAATGTAGCGGCATCTAAGCATACTATTTTCATTAATCTTTTATGATATGTCCTATAAATTTAGAATAATTATCAAGCACCAAACCACCTTTTCTAAAGCCTAATCCACATCCTTCATACGCAAAAAAAACTCCAGCTTGATAATAATCATTTTCATTCTGGTTAAAATCTACAAATTCTTGATACACAAAACGGTTGTTTTGATAATCTCCATTTGTTTCAAAACTCACATCTCCATTAGCTTCTATAATAGAAACATTTGCCCCTTCTCTACCAAAAACAGGCTTTTTAACACATTTTTTACCAACCAATGGTTGATCGCTTGTTTCTAACAATAAAGGGTGGTTTGGGTAAAGCTCCCATAAAATTTTCATAATACCCTTACTTTGGAAAAGTAAAGTGTAAGCAGGATTTAAAATGATCACTTTTTGATTTTGCATGATTTGGGTTAAAAGCATAGCAAGCTCTCCCTCTTCTATAGCGATACTTTCCCAAGGAATAAGTTTAAAAAAGTATTCATAATTAACATCATTTTTAAATACACCCTCAGGCGAAAATTCCACCTCATCAATAAAAGAAAACTCGCTTTCAAAACCTGCTTCATTAGCAATGTGTGCTAAAAGTTTTGTAGTGATCATATCCTCATCACTTCCTGCAATAGATGAGAATAATATCTTCCAGCCTTCATAATATCTTTCAAATTCGCTTACATCTTCTTCTAAAGTAATAAGTCTTTTAAAATTATCTCTCAAAGCTTCATATATATTGTTAAACTGAGAACTTTCATCTAGATTATTTTGTTTTAAAATTGCCCATTGTAAAATAGCACTTTCAAACAATGAAGTAGGAGTGTCAGCATTAAATTCTATAAGCTTTATAGGTTTTCCATCTAGTCCACCTGCCAAATCAAACCTACCATATAAATGCCAATGCACATCATTTGCCCAACTCATTTTAATAGCTTCTACAAGATTAAAAGGGATTCCAAGTTCATCAAAACGATCATTATCAATCACTTCTTGTGCTGCTGCAACAAACATATCATAAAGTTCATTTACCGCATCATAATAAGCATTTGCCTCACTTTCTTTTACACATACTAAATTAGGGTCTAAATAATCACTCCCATCTTTATCAGTATGCCATGAAAAACCCATTTGATCTAAGTAAGATTTTTCTAAAGGATTTACTTTTAAAAAATTCATTTTTCCACCTTACCTTAAGATCCAAATGAGTTAGAAGAGCTTGAAGTCGCCTTAGAGCCACCACCGAAAAAGCCAGATTTTTTAGCGCTAGATCCCGAAGTAGCACTTGTACTTGCTTTGTTAAAACTATTGACACTTCTTTGATAAGCACTTTGATTAGAAAATGCTCCTCTTTGTTGGTTGGCAAAGTTTTGATTGTTAAAAAGCTTTGATCCTATCCAACTTCCCAAAATAGCTCCCGCTGCACTTGCAAGCAATGTTTCACCCAAAGAAAGTCCACCGCTACTCATTTGAGCATTGTTTGGGTTGGTTAAATTTGAAGTACCATTGTCTATTTTAGCAGCTTCTTCTTGGATTAGTTTGTCCATTTCTTCTTTAGTCAAAACTCTTTCTTGGCCATCAAGCTGCTTTAAAACCACTCTTGTTTCATCACTTGGAAACTGATCTTTGATTTTGTATTGATTTGGTGCGGTTTCTTCGATGATAACAAAAGCACCTTGAGTGTTAGCTGCTTGGCTTAAAGCATTATTTGAATCATTTGTATTACTACTACACGCACTTAAAGCACCTGCACTTATAGCAGCAATACCACTGATCATACTAAGCTTAAGTATAGTTTTAATGTGTTTCATAATCTTTCCTATAATTTATAAGTTTAACTTAATAAGATTTTAACAAAAAAAGTATTAATAAAAATTAATTGCCTTGATTTATCATCAATAAGCAATTTTGAATCAAAATAAAAACAACAAAAGCAAAAAAGATACAAGCACTAGTATAATCAACTAGCTTTAAATTCTTTTCATATAAACGCATCATAAAAGCTTTGGAGAACAACAAAGCAACCAAAGAAAAATAAACAATCGTTTCTAAAACCAAAACAAGCACCATCCATTGCATTTGTGCAAAATTAAAATTCGCAAACACACTCGCAAAATAAAAAATCACCTTAGGATTAGATAAGTTTGTAATAACTCCGCTTAAAAATGGAGAAATAGTTGTATTTTGTTTTTTATACTGTCATTTTTTGCATTTTTATAAATCACATAAGATAAATATAAAAGATAAAACGCCCCAAAACTAGATAAAACAACTTGCAAAAATGGAAATTGATGAAAAATTACACTTAGACCAAGTATAGAAAGTATGATCCAAACACTCATTGCTAAACTTACACCCAAGCTAGTTTTTAAAGCACTTTTTATCCCTTCTCTTAAAGCATAAGAGCTTATTAAGAAAAAATCAGGTCCTGGTAAAATAAGTCCAAAAAAAATGAATAATTAAAGCCCAAAGAAACATCAGTTAAAGTAGAAAAGCCGATTACTCGGCTTTTGTTGGTATTAGAGTCTTGACTCGTAGCGTCTAAGCATATAAAGTCTTTTAAGCATTTTTTTGCGAGCTGAAATTTTTTGTTTTTTGCGAATTTCAGTCATAGGCTCAAAAAATCTTCTAGCGCGAACTTCAGTAACAACTAGATTTCTATCTACTTGTTTTTTGAATTTTCTATACGCTTCATCAAAAGACTCATTAGGATGTACCTTAATTCCTGGCACGACCCTCACCACCTTTCTTTAATAAAATTAAAGAAGCGATTATACCATAAAATCACTTGAAAATAAAGTTTATTTTTGTAATAATTATATAAATAAAAATTAAATATAAAATTATAAACAACAACAAAGTTTGGTTTAATTTTTCTAGTACTACAATTAAAAAAACATTTTTTAAGGAAATATAATGAGTGCTTGTATCACAAACTATACCAAAAAAAGATATATTGCTTATATTATATCGATGGTTATTTTTATAGCCTTACCTTTTATCAAAATCAACGGCAATCATTTTTTCTTGCTAAGTTTTGACCATAAAAAACTTAATTTATTTTTTATCGCTTTTGATACCCAAGAACTTTACCTAATGCCTTTTGTTATTATAGGAATGTTTTTGACTATACTTTTTGTCACGACTTTAGCAGGAAGAATTTGGTGCGCTTGGACCTGTCCTCAAACCATAGCCAGAGTAATTTATAGGGAGCTGTTACAAACTAAAATTTTTAAAATTCACAAAAGTACCGCAAATAAACAAAAACAAGCCAATGGGTTTTTAATACAAAAAACCTTAAGTGTTGTGATTTTTTATCTTTTTTCTTTGTTAATGATGAGTGCGTTTTTGTGGTATTTTGTTCCACCTGAAGATTTCTTTGTTTATATCCAAAACCCTAGTGAGCATTTATTGCTTTTAGGAATTTTATTATGTGCTTCTTTGGCTTTTACCTTTGATATAGTGTATTTAGGGGAAAAATTTTGTGTTTATGTATGTCCTTATGCAAGAATTCAATCTGTAATGTTTGATAATAATACCGTTCAAGTAATATATGATGATAAAAGAGGAGGCATGATTTATGATGGACATACTAAACTTTATCAAAAACCGCCACAAGGTGAGTGCATAGGTTGTGATGCCTGTGTAAAAATTTGTCCTACTCATATAGATATAAGAGCTGGAATGCAACTTGAGTGTATTAATTGTCTTGAATGCGCTGATGCTTGCTCAAAAATTCAAGCTAAATTTGATCGCCCTAGTTTAATTAATTGGACTAGCGCAAAAGCTATTGAAACAAGAGAGAAGATAAAATATTTTAGATTTAGAACTATCGGATATTTAGTTGTTTTATGTGGTGTTTTTGCAGCTTTAGTTTTAATGGGAAGTAAAAAAGAAAATATGCTTTTAAATATCAATCGCTCTAGCGAGCTTTATCAAATCAGAAAAGCGCATGATAGCGAATTAATCATTACCAATGCTTATGTATTTTTATTCCAAAACACTGATAATAAAACTCATGAATATTATTTTGATGTGAAATTACAAGGCATTGATGATGGTTTAGAAATCATTAGACCTAAAAAATCTTTTAAATTAAAAGCCGGAGAAAAAGATAAACAAATAGTTGTATTAAAAGCTACTAAAAAACTAGCTGATAATGATAGAAAAGATACCGTAATACCTTTAGCAATAAAAGCTTATGCAATTGATGACAAAAATATCATAATCACAAGAGAAAGTAATTTTGTGTATCCTAAAAACTCAATGATAAAGCATAAAAAACATCAATGATAAAAAAACTTTCTTCAAAATCTCAAGCAAGACTTGAAAAAATCAAACAAATTGCTGCGGAGTCATTTTTAGAAAATGGCTACGAAGCAACTAATCTTAAGGATATTATCAAGCAAGCTGGCGGATCTTTTTCTTGTGTATATAAGCATTTTAAAAGCAAAGAAGGTTTATTTGAAGCAATTTTAAATGACTTTGCAGAGAATCACTTCTTGGCTATTTTGAAAAAAAATATGCAACTTTCACCCGATGCTAATTTAGAAGAATTTTTATATCAATTTGCTAAAGCTTATTTGGGGATTTTTAATGACGCTAAAACCATAGCCATAGTAAGACTTTTATATTCTGAAATTTACAATGAAAAATTTGATTTTGGAAAATGGTTTAAAGGGAGCAATAGAAAAGAAGTAGAATATATACTTCAAAAAAGATTTGAAGAAGAAAATGAAAATTTGGCCAAAAATGCTGAATTTTTAAGTTATACATTTTGTGCCATGCTTAGGGGAACTTTTTTTATGCAAAGTACTTTTGAAAATAAGGTTTTAATGAGTAAAAAAGAACAGTTAAATCACGCAAAAAAAGTTGTTAATCTTTTTACTCAAGGAATCGTTAATTTTAATTAACTAAATATTGATAGAATAATGATCATACAATTTTGTAATATAAATTACTTTTTTAGCTAAATAAATAATTTTAAGGAAACCAATGAGAACAAAACTTTTAACTCTAGCTTGTGCTTCACTTATATTTGTAGCATGCTCAGATGAAAAAAATGTGCAGGTGAAACAACTCCCTCCTCAACCTGTTAGTATTATGACTATACAAAGTGCTAATTTACCTTTAGAATTTACTTATCCTGCAAGATTAAGTACTGAATTAGATGTGATAATTAAACCTAAAGTGAGCGGTGAAATCAAAGCAAAATACTTTAAAAGTGGTCAAGCTGTTAAAAAGGGTGATAAACTTTTTCTTATAGAACCTGATAAATACCAAGCAAGTGTAAATATGGCCTATGGAGAAGCTTTGGTTGCAAGAGCAAATTTTGATGATGCAGAAAAAAATTTTAAAAGAGATCAAATTTTAATAGAAAAAAATGCTATTTCACAAAAAGAATTTGATGCAAGTTTAGCTAAATTTAATTCTACCAAAGCTAGTTTAGAAAGCGCTAGAGCAAAACTTGCCAATGCAAGATTAGACTTAAAATACACCGTAGTAAGTGCTCCATTTGATGGAATTTTAGGTGATACATTAATGGATATAGGCGATTATGTAAATGCTTCATCGACCGAGCTTGTACGTATTACTAATATCAATCCTATCTTTGCAGACTTTTATATTTCTGATGTAGATAAAATTAATATGAATAAAAATATCCGAAGCGGTAATTGGCAATTAGACAATATCCAAGTACAAGCTAATGTTGGTGGTGAACTTTTTAATGGAAAATTATATTTTATAGATAGTATTATAGACACAAACAGTGGTGGAGTAAAAGCGAAAGCTATTTTTGATAATAATAATTCAAGTTTAATGCCTGGTTCTTTTGCAAATGTTCATGTTGATGGTTTTGTTCAAAAAGATGGCTTTGAAATTCCTCAAATTGCGCTTTTGCAAGATGATAGCTCCACTTATGTTTATACCTTAGTAGATGGAAAAGTAGTTAAAACTGTTGTTAATGTAATCTATCAAACTTCTGATAAAGCAATCATCGATAAGGGCTTAAAAAACGGCGATAAAGTGATTTTAAATAATTTTAAAAAAATCCGACCTGGCGCAAGTGTTAGTGTAATGGAGAATAAATAATGTTTTCTAAATTTTTTATAGAAAGGCCTGTATTTGCTTCAGTTGTAGCTATTATCATTTCTTTAGCAGGGATTATAGGGCTTTATTCTTTACCTGTGGAGCAATATCCTTCCCTAACTCCACCTGTTGTTAAAGTAAGTGCGAATTACTCTGGAGCTGATGCACAAACAGTGGCACAGACAGTAGCTATTCCTCTTGAAGATGCAATCAATGGGGTTGAAAATATGATTTATATGGATTCTACTTCAAGTTCTTCAGGAGATATGAGTTTGAGTGTGTATTTTAATATAGGTACAGATCCCGATCAAGCAACAGTTGATGTTAATAATAGAATTTCAGCTGCCATGGCAAAACTACCTGAGGATGTTAAAAAAACTGGAGTTAGTGTAAGAAAAACTGGATCTAGTATATTAGCAGTTGCAAGTTTATATTCTCCAGATGGTTCTATGAATGAATTAGAAGTATATAATTATGCTGCTTTAAATATTTTAGATGACCTTGCTAGGGTTCCTGGTGTAGGAAATGCCGTGGCTATTGGATCAAGAAATTATTCTATGAGAATTTGGCTTAATCCTGATTTATTAAATAAATACCAAGTTACTGCAACAGATGTTATCACAGCAGTTAGAGAGCAAAATACTCAATATGCTACTGGCAAGATAGGTCAAGAACCTGTGGTAGAGCATTCCCCTTATGTGTACTCAGTTACTATGCAAGGTAGGTTAAAAAATGCCAAAGAATTTGAAAACATTATTTTAAGAACCAATAGCGATGGTTCTTTTTTAAGATTAAAAGATGTAGCTGAAGTGGGTTTAGGCTCAAGAGAATATACCTTTAATGGTAGATTAAATGGAAATAATGCTACACCTATTTTAATTTTCTTACAAACTGGTGCAAATGCTGTCAACACAGCTGAATTAGTAAAAGCTAAATTTGAAGAATTATCAAAAAGCTTCCCGGAAGGTTTAGCTTATAAAGTTCCTTATGATACTACTTTATTTATCAAAGCTTCAATCCAAGAAGTTGTAAAAACATTTTTTGAAGCATTAATCCTTGTCGTAATAGTAATGTATTTATTCTTAAAAAATTTCCGTTCAACCATCATACCTATGATTGCTGTACCTGTTTCTATTTTAGGAACTTTTGCGGGTCTTTATATCTTAGGTTTTAGTATTAACTTACTTACGCTTTTTGCTTTGGTACTTGCCATTGGTATTGTTGTAGATGATGCAATTATTGTGGTAGAAAATATAGATAGAATCATGCATGAAGATCCAAACATAAGCATAAAAGAAGCGGCCATTAAGGCAATGGATGAAGTTGCTGCACCTGTTGTTTCTATTGTTCTTGTGCTTTGTGCGGTATTTATACCTGTTTCTTTTATATCAGGTTTTGTTGGAGAAATTCAAAGACAATTTGCTATCACTTTAGCAGTTTCTGTTGCAATTTCAGGTTTTGTAGCTTTAACATTAACTCCATCTTTATGCGCTATCTTTTTAAGAAGAAATGAAGGTGAACCATTTTATTTAGTTAAAAAATTCAACGATATTTTTGATTGGTCTACTGAAGTTTTTGGAGCTGGTGTTGCTTATATGCTAAAAAGGGTTGTGCGATTTGTCTTAGTATTTTTTATATTTTTATTAGCTTTATTAGGATTATTTAAAATCGTTCCACATTCATTAGTTCCAAATGAAGATCAGGGAAGCTTTTTATCGGTAGTAAATTTACCAGCAGCTTCATCACTAAATAGAACCACTCAAGCAATGGATACTCTAGCAGAAGAAATTGGTAAAAATGAAAACATAACTAATATTGTAGGCCTTATAGGCTATGATCTTTTCACAGGTTCTTTAAAAGAAAATGCTGGAGCAATGTTTATTAATTTAAAAGATTGGAGTGAAAGAAGTGTTAGTAGTTTTGATATCACAGGGACATATAATAAACAATATTATTTAAATCCAAACTTTCAATCATTTTTTATTAATCCACCTCCAATTCAAGGTTTAAGCTTAACCGGTGGCTTTGAAATGTATGCACAAAATCGTGGTGGCAAAAGTTATGATGAAATTCAAGCTGATGTAAACAAACTAGTAGATGCAGCTAATAAGCGTCCGGAATTATCCAACGTAAGAACAACTCTAGATACTAATTTTCCTCAGTTAAAACTCGAAATTGATCGTGATAAAGTAAAACTTTATGGACTTGATCTAAATGATGTATTTAGCACACTTAATGCTACCATAGGAACTTATTATGTAAATGATTTTTCTATGCTTGGCAAAAATTACCGCGTTAATATCAGTGCCATAGGAGATTTTAGAAATACTCAAAATGCATTAAAAAACATCTATGTAAGATCAAAAGATGGATCAATGATAGCTCTAGATAGCGTTTTAACACTTCATAGAAGCATTGGCCCCGATGATGTAAAACGCTTTAATATGTTTCCATCAGCACTAGTGCAAGGTGATCCTGCACCAGGATATACCTCAGGACAAGCTATTGATACTATTGCACAAGTTGCAAAAGAAACACTAGGGGAAGAATACAGCATAGCATGGTCAGGATCAGCTTATCAAGAAGTTACTAGTAGTGGCGCAGGACAAGTAGCTTTTATACTAGGACTTTTATTTGTATTTTTAATCTTAGCGGCTCAATATGAAAGATGGCTCATGCCTTTAGCTGTTATAACAGCAGTTCCTTTTGCAGTATTTGGTTCTTTACTTCTTGTATGGCTTAGAGGCTTAGAAAATGATATATATTTTCAAACAGGACTTTTACTTTTAATAGGACTTTCTGCTAAAAATGCTATTTTAATTGTAGAATTTGCTATGGAAGAACATCTTAAAAAAGGCAAAAGTATCTTTGAAGCTTCTATTAGTGCAGCAAAATTGAGATTTAGACCAATCGTAATGACCTCATTGGCATTTATTTGTGGTATTTTACCACTTTTCTTTGCTTATGGAGCAGGAAGTGCAAGTCGTCATGCAATAGGTACAGGTGTTATAGGTGGTATGATAGCAGCATCAACTATAGCAATATTTTTTGTGCCTTTATTCTTTTATGTTTTAGAAAGTTTTAATAAATGGCTTGATGAAAAAAGAGGTAAAAAACATGCATAAATTAATAGTAATAGTAAGTTGTTTTTTGATAACAGCTTGCAGTTTAAAACCAAATTTAGAAATCAAAGATGTAAATTACACTAAAAGTTTAGATCAAAACATTAGCATTAATAAACAATGGTGGAAAGCTTTTGATGATAATTATTTAAATACCTTAATCGATCAAGCTTTAAAAAATAACAATGATTTGCAAATTGCATATATGAATTTACAAAAAGCTTATGAAGCTTTAGGTATAGCAAGAAGTGATTTGCTTCCTAAGCTTGATGGAAGTGCTAGCGGAGCAAGAGCAAAAACTAGCATTAATGCTCCAAGTAACAAAAATAATGATTTTGTCTATGGTAACGATTTTAATATGGGTTTAAATTTAAGCTATGAAGTAGATTTATGGGGAAAATATAGAAATAGCTATGGTGCTTCAAAAGCAAAATTACAGGCTAGCGAGTTTGATTATGAAAGTGCAAGATTGAGTTTAATCTCTAATGCAGTAAAAACTTATTTTAATCTAGCAAGCTTAAGCGAGCAAGTAAAAATTTTAGAAGAAACAACCCAAAGTTATCAAAAAACTTATAAGTTAAAATTAGAACATTTTAAACTTGGAGTAATTAGTGAGTACGAACTTAATAAATTTAAAGCTGAGCTTGAAAATTCAAAAGTTCTACTTACAAATGCTAAAATTCAAAAAGAAGCTAACACTAAAGCCTTAAAAATCTTAACTTCAAATAATATTGATGACATACTTTATAATAGCATAGAATATAAAAAAATAGGACAATACGAACTTAGCATACCTGAAGGTATTGGCAGTGAAATTTTACTTCAAAGACCTGATGTACAAGCTAGTTTAAAAATTTTAGAAGAAAAAAACTATATGATTGGTGTAGCTAGAACTGCATTTTTACCAAACCTTTCTTTAACAGGACTTTTGGGTTTTCAAAGTAATGACTTAGATCTTTTAGTTAAGCATGGAAGCAATACTTGGAATATAGCTGGAAATTTTGCAATGCCGATTTTTCATTGGGGTGAGATTATGAATAATGTTAATATTGCAAAACTTACCAAAGATGAAGCATTTTTACAATATGAAAATACCTTAAAAACAGCCTTTGGAGAGATAAGACTTGCTTTATTTAACCGTCAAAGCTATTATGAAAATGAGCAAAATTACAAAAATTTATTTCTAGCTCAAAGTAAAATTTATGAAATTTCTACCTTAAGATATGAAAATGGTGTGATTAACTTGGCTGATTTTTTACAAGACCAAAGAAATTACTTAAATGCTAAACTTTCTTATACTAACTCAACTTATGAGCTTGCAAATTCCATCGTAGATGTTATGAAAGCTTTTGGTGGAGGATTTAATACTAAAGAAGAGTCAAGAGAAAATGTCAAAGCTATGGAAAAAAACTTAAAAGAAAACTTTTACAACAACTAAGTTTTAAACTTAGTTGTTAATGCATTTGAATTTGAATTCTTTGATTAAAATTATTATTTCCTCTATCTTTTGGACTATTATGCTCAAAACGATAACGCATGCTACCTGAAACATTAACATCTTGGAAAATTTCATCTAAAGGCGCAGAATTTGACACGCTTATAAGTCCTAGTAAAAATACAAAAAATGCTATAAAAATATTTTTCATTATAAAGCCTTTAATAAAAATATGATACAATTATAGTCTTTTTTAAATAACTACAAAATGAAAATTTAGGAAAAATATGAATTTTTTACAAAACTTAGCTCTTTCTTACTCACACAAAGCTATGCAAAAATCTTTAGAAAATGGTTTTGAGGTGAAACTTTTAAAAGAAGGACAAGAGAAAAAAGTAAATGAGAAAAAAACTTATATGCTTTATGCTCATATACCATTTTGTCATACTTTTTGTCCATATTGTAGTTTTCATAAGTATTATTATAATGAAGATTTAGCAAAGAGATATTTTGAAAGTTTAAGAGAAGAAATCAAGCAAATTAAAGATAAGGGATTTGATTTTAATTCTATGTATGTAGGTGGTGGCACCACCTTAATTAACGAAGAAGAGCTTGTTAAAACCTTAGAGCTTTGCAAAAAATTATTTAACATCAAAGAAATTTCTTGCGAAACCGATCCCAATCATATTGACCCTAAAAAGTTAGAAATGTTTAAAGGACTGATAGATCGCTTAAGCTGTGGTATACAAAGTTTTAATGATGATACTTTAAAAAAAGTAGCAAGGTATCATAAATTTGGCTCTAGCAAAGAACTTCAAGAAAAGCTTTCTAAAGCCATAGGAGTGCTTCCTATCATGAGTATTGATTTGATTTTTAATTTTCCTTCCCAAACTAAGGAACAATTACTCAATGATTTAGAAATAGCCAAAAGCCTAAAACCTCAACAAATCACAACCTATCCTCTAATGAAGTCAAACCTCACAAAAGATAACATTGCAAAAACTCTAGGAGTAAGTTTTAAAGATAATGAATTTGAATTTTATAAAATCATTATAGATTTTTTCAAAGATTATGAAAGAAATAATGCATGGTCATTTTCTTTAGAAAAAAGTAGCTTTAATGATGAGTATGTAAGTAGCCATCATGAGTATTTAGGCGTAGGAAGTGGGGCTTTTAGCTTTTTAGATGGAGAGCTTTTAATCAATGCTTTTAATTTAAATGATTATTCTAAACTCATCAAAGAAAAGCAAAATGCAAATATTGCTAAAGCTGATTTTGGCAGAAAAGAAATCATCAAGTATGTCTTTTTAACCGAAATGTTTGCCGGTAAAATCGAGATCGATAAATTTAATAAAACCTTAGAATGCAACCTAGAAAAAGATCTTTTTATAGAGCTTTTAGGTCTTAAACTAAGCAAGGCTATAAAAAAAGAAAACAACATTTTATACACAAGTGAATTTGGGCGTTATTTATTTATGGTTTTGATGAAAGATTTTTATACGGGTATGGATTTAGTGCGTGCGGTTTTTAGAGATGATAAACGTCTACAAGATAAAAAACGCATTAACATCATGCAAGAAAATGTCGATCCGCTTGATTTTAAAAGTATGGAGTTTAAAGGGTAAAAGCCTTAAAAGGCTTTTACTAAAATGGTCTTATTATCATCATGATAGCAATGATGATAAACAACACCGTTGGTACTTCATTGTATGCTCTAAAGAATTTTCCACTTCTTTGACATTTATCATTTTGAAGTTGTTTTAAATAATAATAATTTTGCACATGATAAATGATCAAAAGCAATGCACAGGTTAATTTAGCATGCATAAAACCTGAACCAACCATCAAAGCTTTATTAGCATGAAGCATTAAACTACCCGTGATCAAAGTCACCACCATCGCAGGAGTTTGAATGTAAAAATACAATTTTCTTTCTTGAATTTTTACTACATCTACAAAGCCTTTATTGTCTTTATGTTCGACATGATAGACAAAAAGTCTTGGCAAATAAAACAAACCCGCCATCCACGAAACAAAAGCTAAATAATGCACCATTTTAATCCACAAATACCAGTCAGTTAAAAAATCTAACATGATTGTTTTTCTCCTTTTTTATTAAAGATTTCTTTGATTAAAATTAAGACCACGCTAATATTTATCATCACATCAGCAAAGTTAAATACAGCAAATTCAAACCACTTATGCCAAAACACAAAATCCACCACACCTATATGCACAAAGCGATCAAGTAAATTTGAGCATCCAGCAGAAAGCATGATCGCAAAAGCGATTAAATGGGTTTTTAAAAATTCTTTTTGGTAAAGCAAATACACCGATAAAGCTAGTATAAAAACAAGTTGTATGTATTTTAAATACTCTCCTAAAAAGGCAAACATCGAAAAAGCCACACCTGTATTGTAGGTTAAAACCAAGTCAAAAAATTCGCCCTTATATTCAAGTCCTTGTAAAAATACATACTTGCTTGCTTGATCTAGTATAAAAACCAAAGCAAAAACAAAACAAAATTTTAAAGACAAATTTTTATGCATTCAATGCTTTCATAAAAAAGCCTTCTACGACTTTCATTTCTTTTTCTAAAAGCTTAATGTCTTTTGCCTCTAGCAATAAGCGTATCAAATTTTCTGTACCTGAATATCTAAACAAACTAGAAATTCCTTTTTTTTCTAAATCTTTTTTCAACTCTTCCAAGCCTGCAAGTTTACTTAAGTCTTTTTTCTCTGAAATTTTTAGATTATGTAAAAGTTGAGGGTAAGGCTTGACTTGATTTAAAATTTCACTTGCACTTTTTGCCTCACTAAGCATTAAAGCGCTAAATTGCAACGCCGCTACTAAACCATCTCCGGTCTTAGCATAATCACTAAAAATGATATGCCCACTTTGCTCCCCACCAAAATTTCCACCACATTCTTTGAGCTTTTCAAGCACATATTTATCGCCCACATTGCAAGTTTCATGCGTGATTTTATGTTTAGCTAAAAACTCTTTTAAAGCACCATTACTCATGATCGTGCTTACTACGCTTGATTTTAATCTGCCTTGTTTTTTCAAAAACAAAGCTAAAACACCTAAAAGACTGTCTCCATGAGCCACTTCACCTTTTTCATCTACAACGACCAAACGATCAGCATCTCCATCAAAAGCAAAGCCCACATCTGCTCTAAATTTCTTTACTTCTAAAGCTAAATTTAAAGGGTGTAACGCACCGCAATTTTCATTGATATTTAAACCATTTGGCTTATCATTGATCACAATCACATCTGCGCCAAGCTCTTTAAAAACCGTAGGTGCAACCTTATAAGAAGCCCCATGAGCTACATCTAGTACAACACGCAAAGACTTTAAAGTCAACTCTTTAGGAAAAGAATTTTTTATAGAAACAATATATCTTCCTATCACATCATCAATTCTTTTTGCTTGACCAATTTGTGATTTTGTTGTTCTTGCTTCTTCAATGAGTTTGTCATTAAAATAAATTTCTTCTATTTTTGCTTCTGCTTGTTCATCAAGTTTATTTCCATGTGCATCAAAAAATTTAATACCATTATCATAGTAAGGATTATGCGAAGCTGATATCATGATCCCCGCATCACAACGCATATCTTCAGTTAAAAACGCAATGGCAGGTGTTGGCATAGGACCTATTTCTATCACATTATAACCTATCGAAGTAAGTCCTGAAACGATAGCATTTTCTATCATATAGCCACTTCTTCTTGTGTCTTTTCCAACTAAGATATTGTTTGTAATAGCCTTATCTTTAAAGTAAATTCCAGCAGCCATAGCTAAACGCATCGCCAAAAACGAATCCAAAAATTCACCCGCTTTACCGCGTACTCCATCTGTTCCAAAAAGTTTCATTTGTTAACCTTTGATTTTAAGTAGTGCAATTATAGAAAAAAAAGTTAAGCAATGCATAAATGCAAAAATTTTATAAACATTAGTTAGCAATAAAAATATATAATTTTTTAAAATTTCACATAAGGAAAATAAATGAAGAAAATTATCGCAGGTGTTGTGGTAGTGGTTTTGCTACTCGTAGCGTTTTTCGCAACAACTTTTTATATCAACTCTATCAATGAAAAAATCTTTGCTCAAATGAGTCAAAACACTGATTATTACAATGTTGAAGATGCAAATTATACCAAAGGCTTTTTAAATTCTAAAGGTAGCTTCCTAGCCCAGCTTAATGACTTGCCTTATACTTTTAAAGTAAACGTAGATTTCTCAAACAACTTCTTTGCAAGCAACAATGCTGTTATTTCTGTCTTAAATGAAAATGAAGATTTAAAAAATATCTTCCCAAATGAAGAAATTTTTAAAATTCTAGTTAGCGCAAAAGGCGATGATATAGCGATAAATGCAAAAATTAACGATATTAACTTTACGCATGATAATGCACAATTAATCATCAACAACACTGCTTTTAAAATCACAGCAACAACTGAATCTGTAAAGCATATGCAACTTGATTTGGGTTATATTTTAGTAAAACAGCTTTCACAGGATGAAAAACTAGAAATTCAAAATATGCAAATTTCTGAATTTCCTTTAGCTAAATTAAGCTTTAGTGATATCTTCACTCCTAGCAGAAATAGCGAACAAAACATAAGCATTGATAAGATCAGCTTTAAAAGCCATAGCATTTTTGATCTTGATAAGTTAAAAGTTTTTGCAAGAACCGCACCTAATGCACAAAGTGATTATGATAGTGTTTTAAAACTTGATCTTGCTAAATTTAACCTAGAAGATGAGGAAAACCTAGCCTTAAATAACATCAAACTAGAACTAAATCTCAACAATCTTTCAAAAAAAGCTTATGATAGTTTATTGCAAAATTCAAATATGGATATTTTCTCTATGATGGTTTTAACAAGTCAATTTTTAAAAGCAAATCCTGAAATCATCTTAAACAACCTTAGTTTTGATAAAGATGGTAAAAAATTTGATGCGAATGGACAAGCCATTTTCACAGAAAACAACATCAAATCACAATTTCATGCAAATACTGAAATTCTTCCAAGCCAAATTTGGTCTATTTTTGGAGACTTTGATAATTATTTTGTAGATAAAAATGGCACTTATATGCTTGATTTTATCTATGATGATACTAACAAAAGCGATGTTACTACCATTATCAATGGTGAAAGACTTACCATAAATCCACAATGACAAATTTAAGTTTAACTTTTCGTCCTAAAACTTTAGATGAGGTTTTAGGACAAGAAAATTTAGTAGAAATTTTTAAAAAATTCATACAAGTTTCAAAGCTTCCTCATAGTGTATTTTTTGGCCCAGCAGGTTGTGGAAAGACTTCTTTTGCAAGAGCGATAGCGTATGAATACAAACTCGACTTTTATGAGTTTGATGGAGGGAATTTTAAACTTGAAGAGCTTAGAAAAATACTAACTAAATATGAAAATTCTTTATATAAACCTTTGATCTTTATCGATGAGGTGCATAGGCTTTCAAAAACCCAACAAGAAATGCTTTTGATCCCTTTGGAAAATCAAAAATGCCTTTTCATAGGTGCAAGCACTGAAAACCCCTACTTTACTTTAACTTCAGGTATAAGAAGCAGAAGTATGCTTTTTGAATTTAAAGGTTTAGAGTATAAAGACTTAGAAAAACTTGCCACAAAGGTACAAGAAAAATTCCAATGCAAAATCGATGATGATGCCAAAGACTTTTTGATCACTTCTAGTGCAAATGATGCAAGAAGTTTTTTAAATTTATGTGAGTTTGCTTTGGCTTTAGATAGCACTCATATCACACTTGAAACTTTGAAAAAATTAAGAGCAAATGTTTTAAGCGATGGCACTTCAAGCAAAGACACACACTATAGACTAGCTAGTTCTATGATAAAAAGCTTAAGAGGAAGTGATGTAGATGCGAGTTTGTATTATCTTGCGAGGTTGATCGATGGGGGCGAAAGTGCGGATTTTATCGCTAGAAGATTAGTGATATTTGCAAGTGAAGATATCTCAAATGCAAACCCACAAGCACTTAACCTAGCCACAAGCACACTCATAGCAGTAAAAAACATAGGCTATCCTGAAGCTAGGATCATCTTGGCACAATGTGTGGTGTTTTTAGCAAGTTCGCCTAAGTCAAACTCAAGCTATCTTGCTATAAATGAAGCACTAAATTATGTACAAAACAACCCTGCATTAAAAATACTCCCTTATCTTGATAATAACAACCCACAAAGAAAAAACTACCTTTACCCGCATGATTTTGGGGGTTGGGTTAAGCAAAGATATCTAGAAAAAGATTTGAAATTTTATCATAGCAAAGGCATAGGTTTTGAAGCACAGCTAGACTTATGGCTAAATGATATGAAAAGAGTTAAAAAGTGATTTTAAGCACAATGTAAAAATATTTTTATATAATTTTCATTTTTAAGGTTCCGTAGCTCAGTTGGTAGAGCACCACCTTGACATGGTGGTGGTCGTTGGTTCAAGTCCAATCGGAGCCACCATTTTTTATTTCTTTCGATTTTAAAAGCATTCATATAAAAATATTCCATAAATATTTCTATAAAACACAAGAAAAAGGTGGAAAGAAAAAAATTTAAGATATTATAATTAATCTTAATTTGATAGTTCTTTAAATAAAACTATTTGCTCATACTCAAGAACTATCACATGCTAATAAAAATCAAAATAACCTACCCTACTTTTTACCTTTCATATATTCAACAAACATTTCTTCATTTATATTTTCTTTAACCACTCCATTTTCACATTTCCATATTTTCCAATTATTATCAATTTTCACGGGAAGGTAAAAAATATACCCTGTTTTTTCACTTGCATAAATATAAGCTTCTTTTAGTTTTTCAATTTTTTCTTTATATGAAGTCTCATCTATATTTGAAGAACTACTTTTATTTACACTTTTTACTTCAAAAATATGAATTTTATTTTGCTTATCTTTAAAGATAAAGTCGGGATAACTTGTGTGTTTTCTTGTGTGATAATAATCAAATTTAATATTTGATTTATCTATGAAATTCTTACCAAATAAAGAAACTTCTACATTATTAATTTTTATTTTTTTGCAACATATATCTTTTAAATTAGCAAGGATTGTAAACCACTCCTCTTCAGCTTCACTATCAAATTGAAATCTACTTCCTTTACTTTCCCATATCCAATCAGTAAATATAACTGAACTTCCATTGCTATCAAAAAAACTATAAATATCATCTCTTAATTGAACTTCAACTACATCTCCATATTTTTCATAATCTTCAACAACAGAACTTACCTTATTGCTGATATTATCTAAATTAGCATTAAACACAAACCATTTATTAAAATCTGTAACAAAATCTCTTTGCTTTTCTTTTACTTTATCACTACAAGATTGAAATTTTTTATAAGCTTTAAAAATAGACTCATTATAGTATTCTATATCATTGTTAATACAATCTGATATATCTATATCATCTAAAGCAACCTCTCTAAGAACAGTGATTTTAAATGGAGCAAATTCTTTAATTATTTCGTTTTCAAATAAACCTTTATTAATTTCACCCTTTAATTTCACTTTTGTGCGTTTATTTTGATCTTCTTTAGGTTTTATACCATAAACATAAGCTGTGCTAAAAATTTCTTGAGTATTTTTATCTAATTTTTCAAAATATGTTAAACAAGGATTACGCCTTATACGCCCAATAACTTGCTCATCAAGTTGTTTAGATTGTGAATTTCTAACTTGATAAAGCATACAAGCTCTAGGCATATCAAAGCCTTCTGTTATAACCATTTTAAAGATTACAACATCAATAGGAAAATCATTTTGTTTAACATAGTTTTGCCACAGGCTTTTATTTTTTACTTTTTCTAATCTACTATTACTTTCATAGCCATTTTCTTTTTCTACAAAACATACCCATTTTAAATCTTTTTCTTTCAAAACTTTTTTGATGATTTCCATTTCATATTCTGCATTATTTTGATTAGAAATTTGTATTATAAAAGCAGGAACTATCCCTTCTTTATTATAAACTGCTTTAATGCTTTTAAATTTATCTAAAGCTTTGCTTAATCCACTTTCTAAATCTTCTTCATCTTCTATATATTCTACTTTTTTAATCAAATTTGCATTAACAGCGTCATTTTCTGATATACAAACATCAAATTGATCGTTTTTGGGAGTAGCTGAAAAATTAATAACTTGAGTAAAATAATTTGATAACTCATTTAGCAGATTTGTAGCTATATGGCTTTCATCTCTTATTAAAATTATTTTTTTACCTAGATTTTTGCAAGTTTCTAAAAATACTAATAAGCTTTTTTCTTTACTAATTCTACTTGCTTTAGTATATTGTGAAGTAGGCAAAACAAACACATTATGATTTATATCAATATATAGACTATATTCTGTATTTTTTGTATTTTCTGCACCACTGCTAATGTAAAAAGGGTTTAATTTTGTAAAAGTATTTAAAGATAAATTTGCAAAACTTTCAAAATTTTGTCCTGCTAATTTTCCTTTAGAAAGAGTAGAAACTATAAAGATAAAATCATCATCGATTTCTAGCATTTTATTCATCAAGCTTGCCATCATATATGTTTTACCACTTCCAGTGGGTGCTTTTAAGGTGATATTTTCTTTCCCTTGTATAGCTAAATTAAACAAGGAATTTACAGCTTCATTTTGTAGTTCTATAATTTCTTGTTTCATCATTCACCTTCTATTTTTCTGCAAGTTAGCTCAAATTCTTTGCATATCCATTCTATTTTATCATGGATATTTTCAAAATCTTTTCCATAAAGTTTTTCATCTATTTTTTCAAAAACTGAATGATCGCTTGAAGCAATACTTTCAATTTCACTAACTTCTAAGCTATCTCCATAAGGAGTATTTTTTTCTAACCATTTAAAATCTTTACTTTCATCATAACATTCTCCGCTCATGATTCTTTTTAAACGCTTTGAAGTAACATCTAGGGCAATTCCATTTGGATTTAAATCTGTTATTTCATTATTAGTAACTAAAATAAATTGTCTATTACCACCATCTTGTTTGTTTAATTCCAAAACAGCATGTCCTGTAGTTCCACTACCTGCAAAGAAGTCTAGAATGATAGATTCGTTATCATTAATAATTTTACAAAGATATTGAATTAAACTAAGTGGTTTGTTGTAGTTAAAAATTTTATTTTGAAAAATTTCTTTCAGTTCACTAGTAGCTGTTTCATTTGTACCAACATTATCTTTTTTAGAAATTTCTTTCGATATTTCATATAATATTTTATTAGAAATATAATTTGTTGGAGTTACACTTCTACTTCCATCTCTACAATATCTAATTGCAAATTTGTCACCTTTCACAATCAATTTTGTACCATCTTTAACTTCTTTATCTAAAAATTCTTGCGTCCACCTAAAATTACCTTGTAATCTAAAATTATTAACTATTTTTCCATTTTGCACTAAAACATCATCCAATAATTCTATTTTATCTCGTTTTCCTTTAAGATATACACCATCTTTTAAATTAGTATCAACATAATTAGCTAAAAAATTTAATTCTATTACAGAATTACTCTCATTATACAATGGAGCATCTCCTCCAGAAATATATTTAGCAATCATCTTATCATTATTAATATTTTTCTGATAGCAAAGGACATATTCATGTGTTTTTCGCGTTTTGCAAGATAAACTTGGAGGTGTTTCTGTTTTGTTCCAAATAAAAGTTTCTACAAAATTTCCCTCACCAAAAACTTCATCAAACAAACATTTAACATAAGCTTGATTTCTATCATCAATACTACAAAAAATAACACCATCATCTTTTAAAAGTTGTCTTGCTAGTATTAATCTTGGATAAAGCATAGAAAGCAAATTATCTCTTGTGATTGCATTGTTGTAATTAGTTTGCGCAAATTCACCTAAATCATCTTTTCCATAAGGTGGATCTATATAAATTACTTTAATTTTGTTTTTATAGTTAATTAAAAGATTTAAAAGAGCAGGATAATTATCGCCTATTATAAGTTTATGAGTAATTCCACCTTGATCAAAACTAAGATTTTCATTCTTTTTTAAATATCTTATTGTTTGTCCTTCATTTTTCTCCAAACGCACATCAAAATGAAAACCTGTTCTTTTATAAGTCATACCTAAAGCTGATATTTTCAAAACTTCTGTTTTATTTTCTGCATTATCGATAAGTTTTATTAGAAAATCTGCATTTTCTTTTTCTAATATACCATTACTTGCACGATCTAAAATTTTTATTTTTTCTTCTTCTTTTAATTCTTGTAAGCTTTGCAATTCATTTCTTTCCATTTTACGCCTTTCTTAAATTATTATCTAATAAATTACTATTCATTTGTTGAGTAAAATCATGATATTTATTTTGTAAAATTATAATAAAAATACATAAGATAATTATTTAAAATATTTTTAGATATACATAAAAATTACAAATCATAAATTAAAAAATAATCTCAAAAAATCATTTTTTTCTATGAGCTTCGCAGGGAATATTTGTTATTACCAAAAATTTTCACTTAGTTTTTATATTTGCAAGACAAAATATTTAATGCTTGTAATTAAAAATCAAAAAGAAATACTATAATTTCTAATTAGCTAAAATATAATAAAAATTTTAAGAATGTCAGATCTAGTGACTTTAGTACTAGCACAAATTCAAAAAATAAACACAATGTTTAACATGATCTATGAAAATGCAAAATGATATCTAGGTAGTTTTACTAAACTACCTATTTTTACATATATTTTAATAAATTCGTAAATTCTTGAATTTCTTTTTCTTGATCTAAGATGATTTTTTTAGCGATTTCTCTTATAGTTTCATCTTTAGAGTAAAATAAAATTTGTTTTGAAGCATCTACCGCACCTTGATGGTGTGCTATCATCGCTTCTAGAAAGTCTTTATTGATGTTTTTACTTTCTTTAACTGAACTCATTAAAATCATCATTTTTTGCATGAGTTCTTTTTCTTCTTGGACAAATTTTTTATAAGTTTCCTCATCGATTTGAGTTTTTGTGTAAAGATTTTCATTTAAAATTTCTTGAAATTCTTGAATTTCTTTTTCTTGAACTTTGATGATATTTTGAGCGATTTTTTTCATCTCTTCGCTTTTAGTATGCTCTAACAAAAGCTTTGATGAGTCAATCGCACCTTGATGGTGTGGGATCATATTAGCTAAAAAATCTCTTTCTATATCATTGCTTTGCACTAAAGGGTTTTTCATCATCGCTTCGTGCATACTCATCATGATTTGTGCTGATACACTTTCAGAAGATCCATGGTGAGCATGATGAGAATTAGAAGCAAGCAAAGAACTCGCTAAAACCAAACTTGAAACCATAATTTTAAATTTCATTTTTTTCCTTAACTTTATATTTTAAAAACAAAAATATATAAAAATATCCCAAACTAAAATTAACCAAAAAATTCAATTTTTTTTTGTTATAATTTATATAAAAATATCACAAGGATGGAAAATGCTTAAAGAACTACTTGAAATAAAAAAAGAAATGGAACCTATAATTCATGATTGTTCAGTAAAAATTCAAGTAGCCGCAAGAGAAGTGATCGTAAGAAAAAGAGAATATGAAATTTATGGTCCTATGATCGATAGAGTATACCTTGATAATGCAATTTATATTAAAATTTTTGGTAGTGGGCGTGATACTAAAAGCACTAAAGTAGATATCAAAAATGGACTTTATATGGTGTATGTAGCTCCTGATAAACCAACCAACCAAGAAATCATGAATAAACTAAAAATTGCATTCGAAAGCATTGATAACAAATTCATTTCAAGAATTTTAGAACTAAACCGAAGAATGAAAGAAGTGATCAATAAAACCCAAGCTACTCTAGCAAAAGCATCTAATATGAATGTTTTAATAGAAACAAACATCGGCGAAGCAAGTGCGGCACATAAATTTGTAATAACTATAAAATACCTCAAAGACAATCAAAAATTAGAACTAAAAAATTCAAAATCAGCTGGTAGCTTTAGAGATACTAAAAATCACATCAACCTAGTAGTAGAAAAAAGCACTGATTCAGCTGTATGTGAAAAACTACTCCATGATGTAGAAGTTTATTTCATAGGTAGCGGAAAATAAAATCACTTTTTCACTCTCAAATTTGCTAAATGTGTCAAAGCCACTGCGATAGCATCTGTGATATCAAGTGGCTTGATATCTTTTGAAATTCCAAGTAATCTTTTTACCATAAAAGCTACTTGCTCCTTAGTAGCTTTTGCTTTACCTGTTACCGTTTTTTTAACTTGTAAAGGCGTATACTGTGCAAATTCTCCATGAGTTTGTAGAATTTTTAAACTCAAAGCTCCACGAAATTGAGCTAATTTTAGCACTGTTTTTGGATTATAAGCAAAAAATATATCTTCGATCGCTATCTCATCAAATTGATGATTTTTAAAGATCAGATCAAGTCCTTCACATAATTCTGTAATTTGATACTGTAAATCATTAGGCTTGATTTTAATAAGCCCTGCTTCTATGAGTTGATTTTTATTATTAATCCTTTCTACGATAGCGTATCCACAATACCTAGAACCAGGATCTATCCCTAACACCTTCAAACTTTTTCACCTTTTTATTCACATGCATGTGAAATTTAAATTTTTATGTGAATAATTTTAACCATTTTTTATAAAAAATAAGCTAGAATTTTAAGTTTTACACCATAATTTTAAGAAAAATA